>JABHUE010000042.1 GCA_018672825.1 Pseudomonadota bacterium
CCCCGCCGAGCGTTTCGATACCTAGCGACAACGGCGTGACATCAAGAAGCAGAACGTCTTTGACATCGCCACCGAGAACTCCGCCCTGGATAGCCGCTCCCACAGCAACCGCCTCATCCGGGTTTATATCACGGCGCGGTTCTGCCCCAAAAAAGTTCTTCACCGTTTCCTGAACCTTCGGCATACGAGTCTGTCCGCCCACCATCAACACATCATCGATATCCGATGCAGACAATCCCGCATCATCCAGCGCCGTTTTGCACGGATTAATGGTTCGGCTAATGAGATCCTCCACCAACGCTTCGAGCTTGGCTCGTGATAACTTGAGATTCAAGTGTTTTGGTCCACTCTGATCAGCCGTAATGTACGGCAGATTAATCTCGGTCTGGGCGCTTGAGGACAGCTCAATCTTCGCCTTCTCGGCAGACTCCTTGAGTCGTTGCATCGCTAGCGCATCACCGCGCAAATCCATGCCCTGATCCTTCTTGAATTCATCTGCTAGATAATCAATCAAACGACGGTCGAAATCTTCGCCGCCGAGAAAAGTATCGCCATTAGTGGAGAGCACTTCGAACTGATGCTCACCGTCCACATCTGCAATTTCGATAATCGAAATATCGAACGTACCGCCACCCAGATCGTAGACTGCAATCTTGCGATCTCCGTGCTGCTTTTCTAGGCCATAGGCTAATGCAGCCGCAGTTGGCTCGTTAATGATCCGTTTGACGTCAAGACCAGCAATACGCCCCGCGTCTTTCGTGGCCTGTCGCTGAGAGTCGTTAAAGTACGCAGGCACTGTAATCACAGCTTCCGTCACATCTGTCCCGAGATAACTCTCGGCGGTTTGTTTCATTTTTTGCAGGACCCGTGCCGCCACCTCTGGCGGGGCCATCTGCTTTTCGCCCGCCTCAATCCACGCGTCGCCATTTTTGGCCTTAACGATTTTGTAAGGCATGAGTTCGAGATCTCTCTGAACAACCTTTTCATCGAATTTTCGACCCACTAGCCGCTTTGAAGCGAAAATGGTGTTATGCGGATTAGTGACCGCCTGACGCTTCGCCGACTGACCTACCAATACCTCGCCATCATCACTAAATGCCACCACCGAAGGCGTTGTCCGGTCGCCCTCCGAATTCTCAATAACCTTTGGCTTTCCGCCTTCCATGACTGCTACACATGAATTTGTAGTGCCTAAATCTATTCCAATAATGCTTGCCATCTTTATTTCCTCAATTCAGCGCCGTGGACGCTTGCTAACTTATTACAGTGTTTTATATGGGGTTGTTTGATTCAATTTTCAACCGTCAGATGATTCGTCCGCCGGCGCTTTGGCTACCAACACACGCGCTGGGCGCAAAAGACGATCGTTTAGGCGGTAGCCTTTTTGAACCACCTGAAAAATATGATTCGGAGAGACATCAGAAGACTCGATTAAGCTCATCGCCTGATGGGATTCTGGATCCAGCTTATCTCCAACTTCAGGACTCAGCTCGTGAATTGAAAATCGCTCAAAAGCCGAATCGAGCTGTCTAAGCGTAAGTTCGAGGCCTTCAACCACGCTCTCAACGACGCCTTCGGTTTGTTGAAGATCAACCGCGCGCGCTAAATCAAGACTGTCCCGGACGTTTAGAAGCTCCGATGCGAAGCCCTCAAGCGCGTATCGGCGAGCATTGGCCACCTCTGTTTGCGCCCGTTTACGTGCGTTTTCGGCATCTGCTTTGGCACGCAAAAAGTCATCCCTTAACTGCGAGAGTTCCGCGTTTAAACGGTCTACCTCGCTAAGTCCGCTTTCATCCTCGTCCTCGACCGTATCCTCGAGTGCCCCGCTCGGTTCCCCTTCGTTTACTGGAGGCACCCCGTCTTCGGATACCTCTGAAGGATCCAGGACAGTATCGTCAGGACGCTCGTTAGTGCTTTTTTCTGTCGTTCCAGAATGATTGTCAGGCTCGGAAGCTGGCATAAATTCTCTCTTTTCGGTCACGGGAATGCGTTACCTTGCGTTTAATGGGGTCAATAATCCGAGGTTTCAACCCCAGGACGAAAAATAACGAGAAAGAAATGAAACGGCTTAGTGGAGGCTTCGGAGCGCGTTACCCAACACCCGGGCTGTTACATCGACAACCGGAATCACTTTTTCATAGGACATTCTTGTCGGGCCAATCACCCCGATAACCCCTATGCATTTGCCATCAGATTCGTAAGGCGCTGTCACAACGCTGCAATCAGTGAGAGCGCTATATCCCGACTCCTCGCCGATAAAGATATTAACGCCACTTGCGCGCATGCTCTTATCAAGGAGGCCCAGTAAATCCTGCTTGGTCTTAAACGCATCAAAGATTTCCCTGAGCTTACCCAATTGATCAAAATCAGGGATTCCCAACAGCTTGGTCTCGCCTTTAACAACAACACCTTCGCTGCCCTCTTCATCATCAAGCAGCTGGCTTGTCATTTCGACGGCTGTGCGCATCATACGGTTCATGGCATCACTGTCGCGCTGCATATCCAAAAGCAATTGATGACGAACCTCCTGAAGCGTTCTACCGACATGACGGGAGTTGAAGAAATTCGCAGCTTCGACAAGTTCCGCGGCGCTAATTTTTTTATCAAGGGATAACACTCGATTTTGCACGCGGCCATCGTCAGTTACCAGAATCGCCAAAACGCGATCTTCCGAGAGCTGCAAAAATTCAACTTGGCGCAACTTTGCAGTCTCGTTATCGGGCAACATAATGACGCCAGCGTACTGAGTAATGTCCGACAATAATTCAGATGCTGTATCGAGTAACTCATCAGCTCCTTTTGCGCCTGTTAACGCGCTCACAATCTCCCGGGAACCGGAATGGTCTGGCATCTGCACCTTCAAGAGGCTGTTAACAAAAACGCGGTAGCCCAATTGCGTCGGGATTCGTCCTGCCGATGTATGCGGCGCTCGAATTAATCCGAGCTCTTCGAGGTCCGCCATGACGTTGCGAATCGTCGCAGCGCTGAGATCTAGTCCGGGGTCTCTCGATAATGTCCTTGAGCCTACAGGCTCTCCATCACTCACATAACGTCTAATCAAAAGCTTCAATAAGTGGTCCGCCCTCTCATTGAGCTCGAGACTTTGAAGATCTTCAGCGGATTCCGACACGTTTTTTATGCTCGAAAAAGGTTGTAAAATACAGTTTTAGGTTTCTTATCTATTATCGCTCAATAATACCACTGCAAAGTAGGTTCGCAATAAAGATAAACAATCCGCCCACGTGGCGCGTCTGTCTCACCGATAACCAGAATATTTTATGGCCTTTAACGCAATAGGACTCTTCGGGCGATATCAGGACGCAGCCATTAAGGCCACCTTGGCACAGATTCGCTCGCACCTTGAAGCACGGGGGAGTGTCGTATTTCTGGGTGATACGACCCATCAGGAGATCGATGGACTTCGGATTAACGACACCGGGCGCTCCATTGAGGAAAGCATTGATCTTGGAATCGTCGTGGGCGGGGATGGCACCATGCTTCACGTCGCAAATGCTCTGGCTCAGGTCAATCTACCTGTCGTTGGCATCAATATGGGGCGACTCGGGTTCCTGACAGACATCCCGGCCGAG
>JABHUE010000148.1 GCA_018672825.1 Pseudomonadota bacterium
CTTAAAGGCTGGTAGCTTCCACCCATGACGCCACCCATCGCTTGCCTTACCTTTGGTGTTTGTTGCTGACTCGATCCCGATCGACGTCGCTTCCTTTTGCTGCGCGTTTCAATCTCACCCATGCTTGGAGTCCCTAATGTTAATTACTATTCAGGAATTTAAAATTTTTGATGTCCTAAATCAATTTTGACTGTATATTTCGCGAATAACCGGTGGGAGGGTTTATGGATAAAAATAGTTTTCCTCTGGAAAAAAAGACCGTTACGCGATACGGCTTTTTACTGCTGCCTGATTTCACCATGATGTCATTTGCGTCCGCGGTAGAACCGCTGCGGCTCGCGAATCGGATCGCTGAGCAGAATCTCTACGAATTCCCGCTCTTCACGCTCGATGGCGAGCCTGCAATTGCCAGCAATGGCATGTCTATCAGTCCCGTCAGAAAACTCAGCGGCAAAGAACCTATTGATGCATTATTTATCTGCGCCGGCGTTGACCTTCATTCTGTTAACCCTGACGTCCTTCAGGACCGAACAAAGCCATACGTTAAACGAAAGATTCCCCTCGGTGGAATTTGTACAGCTACCTATCACCTTGCTCGAGCAGGCCTATTAGACGGATACCGTTGCACACTGCACTGGGAAAATATTCCGGAGATGCATGATGAGTTTCCACATCTCGTAGTCTCATCCGGTCTTTTTGAGCTCGATCGGGATCGCTACACCTGTTCGAGTTTTACGGCGCCGATGGACATGATGCTCAACCTTATTGGAAAAGAACGGGGGCGTGCAATTTGTGATCAAATTTCAGAAGCAATGCTTTGCGAGCGCGTACGCGACGGTTCTGATCGTCAACGAATGCCTTTACGAATGCGTTTGGGCTCGAGCCAACCCAAGCTTGTGGAAGCTGTAGAGTTGATGGAGTCCAATATCGAAGAACCAATGACGCTCGATGAGTTAGCTTCACACGTCGGTATCTCCAGAAGACAGCTTGAGCGGTTATTCCAGAAGCACCTTCAGTGTGTGCCCACCCGTTACTATTTGGAAATTCGACTCAGGCGTGCCCGAGAACTTTTAATTCGAAGTTCACGGTCAATTGTCGATATCGCTTTTGCCTGTGGCTTTGTATCTGCTCCTCATTTCAGTAAGTGTTACCGGGACTTTTTTGGCCTGCCCCCACGAGAAGAGCGCATTCCAAGGAGCGTCGCCACGCAATCCGAAGCGCCAATCGACATTCTTGATCAAACAAATATCGATCCCGCAACGGGCCTCACTGAAGATCTCCCTCAGGATCCTCACCACCTGCTCAATTAATCGGGTTATCGGCGCTGTTGAAAAAAATTCGCAAGCAGTAAACGGCTCTGCTCCGAGAGAATATCAGCGGTCACGCGACACCGATGATTTGCGAGAGGGTTCTCAAGCAAATTTGCAATACTCCCGACAGCGCCCGTTTTTTCATCTCGCGTCCCAAATACGACCCGCTCTATTCGGGCGTGTAGAATTGCGCCCGCGCACATCATACAGGGCTCCAGCGTTACGTATAAAGTACTACCCGGTAATCGGTAATTGGAAAGAGTTTTTCCGGCTTGACGCATTGCCATAATCTCGGCGTGAGCAGAGGGATCATGAAAGCCAAGAGATTGATTGCGTCCTTGCCCAATGATTTTTTCGTCAATCACCACAACAGCACCGACGGGCACCTCACCCTCGCTTTCCGCTTGCTTCGCTTGCTCAAGCGCTAGACGCATCCATCGTTCATCAGTCACTTTTGAAGTATTAAACATCATTTAAGAAGAAAAAATTCTTAGGTAGTGATTTGATCACCACTTGTTTAAAAACATATCAAGGGTTAAGCCGGGATGAGCCCATTGCCTAACAAAGCGTAACCGTTACTCCTTCTCAGCAGACTATTCGACCACTCTTTTTGAAGAGACAACATAGGAAGCTAGGATTGAGACAACAATTGAGTCGAACACCACCGTTACCCACAAAGTATCAATATAATCAGCGCCAAATATTAAGATAAGAAACAAAAACCCTATCTTACTGATACCCGTTGTAACAGCACACAACATTCGAGAGTCTTCATTAAAAGCGCCGTAAATAAGCAAAGCGCCCATAACAGAAACAAGAAAACCCCAGCTACGGACTACTAAATGATCGAGGGGTTCTGTTAAGTTAGCGCCGAACAGACTTAGAAGTGCGTCTTGAGGAGCGATGACAGCGTAAAACGTTGTGCAAGTAATTACGCCAGAAAATAGCATAAGCCATCTAATATTTTTTATTATTATATTCATCTTATTCCCACTCAATAGTTCCAAGCCTGTAAGTCATTGTCATTGCAGTGAATATTTTAGACTTTCTAACATTTGAGTTGAAACAGCGTAATCAAATGTTTGAATGATGTTATTGAAATATTATAGAAACACTAAAATAAGGTTAGAAACTTTCTAACCTCTATCCAGCATTTCAAAAAGTTCATCAGAGGATATAATCGTAGCGAATTCATCTTTTAAGCTTGCGAGGGCGGTTTGATGGATCAACTCAGAGTCATAAACTTTGTTCATCAATCCAATCTTATTAAAGGTAGCCGTCGCATCCGAAACCACCAAAGTATTGTACCCATAATTTGCCGCCATTCTGGTGGTTGTTGAGACACAATGATCTGTTGTAAGTCCGATGATTACAACTGTAGTGCAGCTTTTTTCGTCAAGTATTTGCTTTAAGGGAGTGCCAATAAAACAGCTATTCACAGATTTGGTTAATAAGATTTCGTTTTCCGCTGGCAAGCAAGATGGATGAAACTCAAATCCGTCTGAACTCTTGTGAAGTTTTGATTTGGGGTGTGTTGAACTATGCCGAACGTGAATAATTTGTTCGTCTATTTTGCGCCATTTGGAAATAATTAATGACGATATCTCTTCAGCATTTTTGTTGTTTCTATTTCCGCCCCAATAAGCCTCTTCCAAAAACCCTTTTTGTAAATCAACACAGATTAAAATTGGCTTTTGACTTCGTAAATTCATTTTCAACCCTTCATTCCCACTCAATCGTCGCCGGCGGTTTGCCTGAGATGTCGTAAACGACTCTGGAAATGCCCGAAATTTCATTAATGATTCGACGGCTGACCTTATCTAAAAAGTCATAGGGCAAATGAGCCCATCGCGCGGTCATAAAGTCAATCGTCTCTACCGCCCTTAACGCAACAACATATTCATAGGCTCGATTATCACCAACGACTCCGACTGATTTCACTGGCAAGAACACGGCAAAAGCCTGACTTACCGAATCATATAAATCAGCCGATCTAAGCTCACTAATAAAAATCTCATCCGCCAAGCGCAACACATCTGCAAACTCCTTTTTAACTTCACCAAGAATCCGAACCCCTAGGCCGGGTCCCGGAAACGGGTGACGGAAGATCATCGACGCCGGAAGCCCAAGCTTCAAACCGATGGTTCGAACTTCATCTTTAAAAAGATCTCTCAAGGGTTCCACGAGACCTAATTTCATATCCGGTGGTAGTCCCCCCACGTTATGGTGTGACTTGATGACCTTCGCTTTGCCGGTCTTGGCGCCTGCTGATTCAATCACATCAGGATAAATGGTTCCCTGTGCAAGCCATTTTGTATTCGACAGTTTTTCCGCTTCCTCTGTGAATACCTCAATAAAAATCCGGCCGATAACTTTCCGCTTCTCTTCAGGGTCGGTAACACCTGTAAGCGCCGTCATAAAGCGTTGCTCGGCATTTACTCGAATGACCCGAACGCCCATATTTTCCGAGAACGTTTTCATCACCTCGTCGCCCTCGTTCAGTCGGAGAAGTCCGGTATCAACAAAAACACATGACAACTGCTCTCCAATCGCACGATGCAGCAAAGCCGCCACGACCGAGGAGTCAACCCCTCCAGACAGCCCGAGAAGGACATCATCATCGCCCACTTGAAGATGAATCTTTCTGATCGCGTCATTAATAATTTGATCAGGCGTCCAGGCATCCTTACAGTTACAGATGACTCGGACAAATCGCTCGAGGATTGCTTTTCCTTGAGACGTATGTGTCACTTCCGGATGAAACTGAAGCCCGTAAAATTTTCGAGATTCATCGGCCATACCGGCCAGTGGCGCGCTCTTTGTTTGTGCAATGACCTTGAACCCTTCCGGTAGTACATCAACGCGGTCACCATGACTCATCCAAACATCAAGAAGTCCATATCCTTCCGGCGTTTGATGGTCTTGAATATCCTTTAAAAGATCCGAGTGCCCGCGGGCGCGCACCTGCGCATAGCCAAATTCCCGATGATCTGTGGGGGCAACCACCCCACCTAATTGCCCTGCCATCGTTTGCATGCCGTAACAAATCCCGAGGACCGGGATCCCGAGATCAAAAACTGATTGGGGGGCAAAAGGTGCGTCTGAGCCATGCACGCTTTCAGGGCCACCTGACAAAATAATCCCGTTGGCACCAAATGCGGTGATCGTCTCATCGTCAACGTCCCAGGGATAAACTTCGGAATACACGCCGATTTCCCTAACCCGACGGGCAATGAGCTGGCTATACTGGGAGCCGAAGTCGAGAATTAATATCCGATCTGCATGAGGATCCTGGCTCATTGAATAGTCTTCCGCGCCAGGGCAAACGAGCCTCAACTGCCTCGCTGGTAGTTCGGTGCTTCCTTTACAACGGTCACGTCATGCACATGACTTTCGGCATAACCTGAATGGGTAATTTGAACAAAACGGCACTTGGACCGCATCTGATCAATCGTTGCACAGCCGGTATATCCCATACTTGCCCTTAGACCTCCAGCCATTTGATGAATAATCTGGGACATCGGCCCCTTATAGGGAACGCGTCCCTCTATGCCTTCGGGTACCAGCTTACCGGGGTCGTCCTGACCCTCCTGGAAATAGCGATCCTTGGAGCCTTCTTGCATTGCGCCGAGCGAACCCATCCCTCTATAGCTTTTGTAGGATCTACCCTGGAAAAGCTCGATCTCACCAGGGGACTCATCAGTGCCGGCAAGCAGTCCCCCGACCATAATTGAATTTGCACCCGCTGCTATTGCTTTCGCGATATCTCCGGAAAACCGAATGCCGCCATCCGCGATAACGGGGATTGATTGATCCTTGAGCGCTGCGGCGACATCCGCCACCGCGGTAATCTGCGGCACCCCTACGCCGGCGACGATTCGAGTCGTGCAGATGGACCCGGGGCCGATACCGACCTTCACCGCGTCTGCACCCACATCGGCAAGCGCTTTTGCAGCGTCTGCCGTGGCAATATTTCCGGCAATAATCTCAATTTCAGGATAAGCCTTCTTTACGGCTCGCACTCGATCAATAACGCCCCGAGAATGTCCGTGCGCCGTGTCAATGACGATCGCGTCGACACCCGATTGGGCAAGTCTTTCGCACCGCTCTTCTGAGTCCTTTCCAGTGCCAATCGCGGCGGCAACCCGTAATCGGCCTTGAGAATCTTTACAGGCTTCAGGAAATTCAGTTCGTTTCTGGATATCTTTGACTGTCACTAATCCCTTAAGATTAAACCGGTCATCAACGAGCAATACCTTTTCAATTCGATGCTCATGGAGTAACGCACGAATCACTTCACGGCTGGCGCCTTCGGGCGCGGTCACAAGCCGCTCTCTAGGCGTCATCACTGCTGTAACAGGTTGATCAAACCGGGTCTCGAATCGAAGATCCCGACTCGTCACGATACCAGTCAATGTGCCATCGTCTGCAAGCACCGGAACCCCTGAAAAATTCTTGATCCGGGTCAGCTCGATCACTTCAGCGACGGTAGCGGACGTTGAAATGCAGATCGGATCCACAATAACGCCGCTTTCATACTTTTTGACCAGACTGACCTCGGATGCCTGCGCCTCGGGGTTCATGTTGCGATGCACAACGCCTATCCCGCCCGCTTGAGCCAGGCATATCGCGGCCCGAGACTCCGTCACCGTATCCATTGCAGCTGAGACCAGTGGAATATTAAGCGCTATTTTTCGGGAAAAAGACGTCGAAAGGTCAACTTCATGTGGGAGGACGTCCGATAATCCGGGCACCAGCAAGACGTCGTCGAAGGTAAGAGCGAGATTTGGGAGTTCCATCGTGGGATTATATAGTTTGACTGTAAATCGGTAAACTTGTAACGTGAAAGATTCAGTTCCTAACCCTACGCGTAGATTGGATTCTGCGTTAACTTTTTGGAGGAAAAACATGACCCGTTCAATAAAGAAAGCAGCGATAGCATTGGCGTTGGGCACGATTTTCGTGACGTCGGGGGCAATAGCGAGCGCAGGATCAGAAGCGATCTCCCAGGCTGAAACCGACCTTAAGACGGCCCAGGCATCCGGCGCCGTTTGGCGACTAGTAGATCCCGCGACGGGCGGAAAAGCAGTACCGCTTCAAAAGCTCATCAAAACGGCAAAAACAAAATTAGAGGCTGGTGACGAGGCAGAGGCCATCCGAATTGCCGAAAAAGTCTCTTGGGCAGCCGACATGGGTCTTTCTCAAGCGCAAGACCAAGTAACGGCTAAACCCTATTACTAGATTCTTGAGGCACCTAAAAAAACCGGACTCAGGTCCGGTTTTTTTGTTGTGAGCGGTTACTTTTAATTGAACAGAAGATCGCCCGACGCCAGGGCGCGCACTAGTGTCAGAATAGAATAATGGATCGAATCATCTATGAAGTAAGCGAATTTACAGAGGAGGCTCGAGCTTTAGTTGAATCCGAATTCAACTCAGTCTGGCTAACCGGTGAAATCTCAAATCTTGCAACCCCAGCCTCTGGGCATCTTTATTTTTCCTTAAAAGATGATCATGCGCAGGTCCGATGCGCGATGTTTCGAAACCGACGCCGACCGACTCATCATGCAATTGCCAACGGAGATGCCGTCCTTCTATCAGGCAAAGCTTCGATATATGCCCCAAGAGGCGATTTTCAAGTCATTGTCGACTACATCGAGCCCGCCGGGGAAGGCGAACTGAGACGCCGATATGATCTGCTGAGGAAAAAGCTTGAACGTGAGGGGCTGTTTGATTTGACTCTGAAAAAGTCAGTACCCGACCTGCCCAAAAGAATCAGCGTGATCACCTCTCCCAGTGGCGCAGCACTCCAGGATATTTTGGTTACCTTGGCCAGGCGATTCCCGCTCGCGGACGTCATCCACCTACCGGTCCCGGTTCAGGGGGAAAACGCTGTACCCGAAATTGTCGGCGCATTTGAGTTGTTAGAAAGAACACCGAAATCCGATGTTGTCGTGCTCGCACGGGGAGGTGGATCACTTGAAGATCTTTGGGCTTTTAATGAGGAGGCCGTTGTAAGAGCGATCCACGCTTGTAACCTGCCAGTGGTGACGGGTATTGGTCATGAA
>JABHUE010000149.1 GCA_018672825.1 Pseudomonadota bacterium
CCGGCGCCTCCAGTTACGAGAACTCTTTTTCTGTTTTCAATGTTCATAGGCAGGATCGTTAAAGTGGGGACCGCGAGTGCACAAACCTGGTGCCGGAGATAGGATTCGAACCTACGACCTTCGCATTACGAATGCGCTGCTCTACCAACTGAGCTACACCGGCTATCCAAACAGCAGGATGGGATTCTACCTTTTAATCTGTCGGATCGATAACGGTTGGTGCGATCATCAGATAGATAGCCAACAAGATCACCAGCCATCCAATCGTGAACGCAAAGGTGTACTTGTGCTGAGTTCCCATTTTCGCCGTCCAAAGACCTGCACCAATCACATATAAAACACCGATAATGATTAATTCCATTAGTCTTCTGCCCAGACAGTCTTGGCTGCGCTTTTATAAACCGTTACCGGCTCTCTCTCAACTCAACCGGAAGCGAAAAAGAGATCCCTTCATCTGCAGGATGCGTTTCACCCTGAACAACGCCTCCCAAATCTGTCAGCCTCGCGATGACATCCTTAACCAGAACTTCAGGTGCTGAAGCGCCGGCCGTCACTCCGATCGTTTTCGCGCTCAGAACCCACGACGGATCAATATCGCCAGCGCCGTCTATTAATACCGACTTTGCTCCCTCTTGCTCTGCTAACTCCCGCAGACGATTGGAATTTGAACTGTTCGATGATCCCACCACTAATATGGCATCACAGGTCGTGGCCAACTCACGGACTGCGTCCTGACGATTCTGAGTGGCGTAACAAATATCGTCCCGCCTCGGACCTTCAATCAGAGGGAATCGCTTTCTAAGTGCACCGAGAATTTGACTTGTGTCATCAACCGAAAGGGTTGTCTGCGTTACAAACGCCAAAGAAGTGTCGTCTGTGACCTCAAGCCGAGTCACATCCTCAACAGTCTCCACCAACAAAACATCTCCTGTAGCCTGTCCCATCGTGCCCTCAACTTCAGGATGCCCCGCATGGCCCACGAGAATCACAGTTTTGCCTTGTTTTCCGTACTGGATAACTTCGCTATGCACTTTGGTTACGAGGGGGCACGTTGCGTCAAACACATGAAGTTTTCGCCTCTTCGCTTCTTCTTTGATTTCACGAGAAACACCGTGGGCGCTAAAAATAACGGTGCATCCATCCGGCACTTCATCAAGCTCCTGCACAAAAACCGCTCCTTTTCCTCTCAAATCATCGACCACAAACCGATTGTGCACAACTTCATGTCGAACATACACCGGCGGGCCAATAATTGAGAGCGTTCGCTCAACAATGTCAATCGCGCGATCAACCCCCGCACAAAATCCTCTCGGATTCGCGAGTTGAATATTAAAATGACTCACCGCTTTATTTTCCTCGCTCTTATCCATCCGCATCAAAGATCATTTGTTGATCCAATGGATACCACCTCGACCTCATACAAACAATCTCGTCCGATTAATGGGTGATTAAAATCGATCTGAATCTCTAATTCAGTTTTGCTCGCAACCACTCCAACCAATATCTCTCCACTGGGTAACTCAAACTCAATCAGCGCCCCCATCTCGGTTGATTCAATTTCGGAGAACTGCTCTAGCGACAATGTTTGCAGGCGGTCCGGATCATGCTGGCCAAATGCGCCGTCATTTCCACAGATCGACACCCTTTCGATATCACCCTCTCCCGATCCGAGGATCGCCGATTCAACCGGCGTGGGCAACTCTCCCGATCCGAGCGTAATTTGCTCCGGCGAATCCTGCGCCCCGTCAAGAAGCGCACCTTCGCTATCGAAGATCTGATAACGAATATTGACCTGATCCCCTAGCTTTGCCTTAAGGTCACTCATAATTAATCCTTTTTACCGGATGCTCGGCCGATGCCAAGGCTATCCAAAATAACGATCCCCGCACCCACCGAGATAGCGATATCTGCCACATTAAATGCAGGCCAATGCCAGTTTTGAAAATAAATATCGATGAAGTCAACAACGTAACCGAGGACGATGCGATCGATTAGATTTCCGACCGCACCACCTAAAATAAAAACCAGCCCTAAATTGAAGTTTCGCTCATCGGGGCGAGCCAGCCAGAGTCGATAGCCCAGATAAATGCTAACCATGACTGCGAGCAAAATAAAAAGCCCGCGCTGCCAACCACCGGCTGAACTCAAAAAGCCAAATGCGGCGCCATGGTTGTATACCAATACAAACCGCAGTCCTTCAAAAACCGGAATTACACCTTCGACCTGAAGCGTTTCCTGCATCAAGCTTTTCGACCACCAATCAATTCCCGCCAAGCCGGCAGCAAGTAAGAAAAATATTATTCTTTGGTCAATGCGTTGAGCCACTACACCGCGCCAGATTAAGAATTGATGTCAAACCAAGCGCGAGCGGCAGCCGCATCGCGCTCGATCTGGTCTTTTAACTGTTGAAATGATTCAAACTTTTCTTCATTTCTTATCTTTGAAGCAAATTCAATCTCGATGCGGCACCCATAGATGTCTCCGTCAAAATCGAAAAGATGCGTCTCTAACAACACCCGGTCTCCGCCAACGGTCGGCCGAATTCCTACATTAGCAACCCCCGTCTTTGACGGCTGGTTTTTGAAGTGCATCCTAACCGCGTAAACACCCCATACAGGCAAATTATCACTGGGCAAAACAATATTCGCGGTCGGAAATCCGATAGTACGCCCCCGTTTATCCCCATGCGCAACTCGACCTCGAATCGAAAATGGATAACCCAGGAGTCGATGTGCCAAATTAAAATCATCGGCCCGCAGCGCTTCCCGAATTCGTGTGCTGCTGATTCGCTCCCCCTCGAGCATGCAAGTATCAATCGTGGTAAGACTAAAGCCGTATTTATGACCCAGCGATTCCAGCATCGCCACATCTCCGTGGCGCTTGCGCCCAAAACGGAAGTCATCCCCGATGACGACGTGTTGCGTGTTTAAAGCGTCAACCAGCACCTGCTTCACAAAATCTTCTGCAGAGGTTTGGGAAAGTGTTTCATTAAAACGCAGTGTCATGACCTGGTGTACGTCCTGCGCTTTGAGTTTTTCAACCTTATCTCGCCACCTAATCAACCTCGGTGGTGCATTCATAGGACTAAAGAACTCATGCGGGTGCGGCTCAAAAGTCAGCACGGTTGCTTGGCCCCCGAGTGCATCTGATTTTGCTTTCAGTAGGTCTAGGAGTTTCACATGCCCGACATGCACGCCATCATAGTTACCGATGGACACTACCGAAGGTCGTGTCGATTCCCGTAGGCTGTGAAGGTCTCTAATGAGTCTCATTATGTTTTTAACTGCCAAAAATTACTGAAACGCCCACTCGGGCTGCGTCTCTTCAATTACTGATTTTAAGGGCCGACGACATTGAAAATCTTCTCCATACTCCAGAAAGTATGCCAAACGAATCTCAGGATATCGCCAACACAGATAGCCATCTCCGGTATCAAAACCCAACTCCCACAATCCGTAAACCTTTATACCAAGACGCCGAACTTGCATTACCCACTTTCGCACAATAACTTCAAACTCTTTTTCAAGCGCAACCAGCCGAGGGTCACAATCCAACATGCCGTTCATTTTAGACTGACAAGGAGCCAGTTCCTTCACTGCAGTCCGGGTGAGCTTCTGAACTAAATCCAGTGTCTGATGGGCATCAGAGAGCGAGAAAATACGCTCATCACCGAGTTCGCTAATTATTGCGACAACGACCGCAGATTTTTGATCGATCAACTTTTTTCCCGTTCAAAAAAACGATGCACGGGTAATCTGCAAAGATACAGCGTGACCACATAAACCATACTGCCAGTGACAATCCAGAAAGCCAGGCTGATCACTCGTTGAAATACATCAGAGTTAAGCCAAAAAATATCATCAGGGACGCCCCAAAAAAGAACTAATCCCATGGCGCCAACCGAAATCAACACCTTTAACAGAAAACCGGGCCACCCCGGGCTAAGCGAAAATCGACTCACTTTCTTGAGCTGCCAAAATAGCAACCCAGCATTAACAAGTCCCGCGATGCTTGTCGCCAACGCAAGCCCAACGTGGTCAAAATTCCAGATCAAGGAAAGCGCAACGACAGCATTGACTCCCATCGCCACAGCACCAATCATCACTGGCGTCTTTGTGTTCTTCCGCGCATAAAACCCGGGCGCGAGTACTTTTACGGCGACAAATCCGACAAGACCGATTGAGAACGCGGCAAGACTCCTGGCTGACATTTCCGCATCCATATCAGAGAACGCGCCATAATTGAAAAGCGTCACAATCAGCGGGAACGCCAAAAGCACGAGACCAACAGCCGCTGGCAGACAAACCAAAAAAACGAGTTTTAGCGCCCAATTAAGTGTTTCGTTGTACGCGTCCTCTTGATTTTCCGCGATATGGCGCGACAAAGACGGCAGAATAACCGTTGCAAGTGCAACACCAAATACGCCTAACGGAAATTCCATAAGGCGATCAGAGTAATACAGCCACGACACGCTACCGGTGACTAAAAAGGAGGCGAGAACTGTGTTGATCAAAAGATTAATCTGCGCAATTGAAACACCAAAGATTGCGGGCACCATGAGTGTCATGACCTGCTTGACACCTTCGGCGCCGCGCGCCTGAGTCTTGTCTTTCGCCAGTAACTTAGGGGATGGAATTCTTGAAACCCGCTTTAGAAATGGAAACTGAAACGCGAATTGAATTATTCCCGCGATTAAGACTCCAACGCCAAGCACTATCGACGAATCGATATTGGCCGGCACAAAAAAGCATACGGTCACAATCAAACAAACATTCAAAAGGATCGGTGTCGCAGCAGCCGCGGCAAATCGGTTGTGCGTATTTAGGATGCCGGCGGCAAGCGCGACCAGCGAAATAAAGAAAAGATAGGGGAAAGTCCAACGAAGCATAACGACCGTCGCCTCAAACTTTTCAGGATCACTTGAAAAACCTGGCGCCATCACCTGCACGAATACAGGCGCCCCCACGACACCGATCATCGTAAATACCATCAACACCACGCCGAGTCGGCCCGCCATTAAGTCAAGAAATGCCTTGGTCTCCCTTTCCGGGTACTGGGTTTCAAATTCTGAATAAACCGGGACAAAAGCGACAGACAGCGCGCCCTCACCAAAGATTCGTCGAAAAAAATTAGGAATTCTGAACGCGACAAAAAACGCGTCCGCGATCGCCCCACTACCCAAGAACTGGGCAAAAGCGATATCCCGAATAAGGCCCGAGATTCGGGAAAATAGCGTCATTCCCCCCACCGTCCCGACGGACCGTATCATTGCAAATTTTGCGTTTGCCATCTTAGCTTTCTTAAAATCTATCTTGAATAAGACCCTAAAGCCTCAATTTAAACCTAGTTTAGGAGCGACCGTTGACAAAACGGTCCATTTTTTCGATAATTCCGCGTCGTTTTTTCACGGAACATACAATTGGCAAATTCTCCTCAAGCACGCAAACGCGCCAAACAGGCGGCGGTCAGTCGAACTCGCAACATTGCGCAACGCTCCAGCATGCGCACCTCGATAAAACGCTTTATTGGCGCACTCGAGAGCAACGACCTCGAGACTGCGAAAACAACATATCGAGAACTCAGCTCTAAAGTTGATCGGGCAGCTCGAAAAGGGTTAACACACCCCAACCGCGCTGCACGCCTGAAGGGTCGTCTAAACGCTCGATTGAAAGCGAAAGTCGCGGCCTGAGATCTACGGGCCGTCAAAATCGGCCTGCAATCACAACACCACCATGTTGTCTCGATGAACGATCTCAGGTTCATCGACAAACCCCAGTATTCGCTCAATGTCGCCACTCGCGCGACCGGCGATCTTTGCGCTCTCTTCAGCGGAGTAGTTGACCAATCCGCGAGCAACGATCCGACCGGAATCAATCGCAACGCAATCAACCAAATCGCCACGCAAAAAACGCCCTGTCACCTTGGCCACGCCGACAGGAAGTAGACTGCGACCGGATCCTTCCAGCACTTCAACGGCACCTGCATCTAAAAACAGTTTTCCGCTTGATTGCATCCGGTCTGCGAGCCATTGCTTGCGTGCCGCAATCCGACCCGAAGACGCATGAAGTAGCGTGCCGGGCACATCACCCTCAAAAACCTTCAGCAGATTCTGCATATCTTGCCCGGAGCAAATTACGGTTGATGCCCCAGACCGCGCCACTTTAGCGGCAGCTTGTAGTTTCGTTTGCATCCCGCCCCGACCCAGAACGCCACTGCCACCGGCAAACTTTTCTAGCAAAGGGTCACCGGCGCGACCTTCGCGAATGAGTGTCGTATTAGGGTTGATTCGGGGGTCATCCTTAAAAAGACCCTCCTGATCCGTCAGAATGATCAGGTAATCAGCCTCAACAAGATTTCCCACCAAGGCGCCGAGTGAATCATTGTCGCCAAATTTGATCTCTTCCGTTGCTACGGTGTCGTTTTCATTGATCACCGGAATAATCCCAAGACCGAGCATCGAGCGAAGCGCACTTCTCGCGTTGAGATAACGCACTCTGTGGTTAAGATCAGCACTCGTCAGCAATACCTGAGCGGTTTGAATGTCATGCGCTTCGAAGGCCCGTTGATAGGCGTTTATTAGACCCATCTGGCCAACCGCCGCGGCAGCTTGAAGTTGATGCAATTCATGAGGTCTTTGATGCCAGCCGAGCTGAGCCATTCCATTTGCAATCGCGCCAGACGACACAAGCACAAGATCAACACCTTTCTGCCGAAGCTGGAAACAGCAATCCGCCAGCGTGATGATCAACTTACTATTCAGACCTGAATCTGGACCCGCGAGCAAAGCGCTACCGAGCTTAATCACCCATCTCTGGGTCCGTAAGGGACTTTGCTTGGTGTTAGTCATCGTCCAAAGCCAACGCCTGCCATACACTCTTGCAAAGTTCGGCGCATCCTTGGCCACTCACTCCCGACACTAAATGCCACGGGCCGGTCCAATTAAGTTCATCGCAAACCGATCGACAAATTTGTGTCGCCGAAGCTTTATCTAGCGTATCAGCTTTATTAAAGACCAGCCATCGGGTGCGGGTGGCGAGAGCTGAATCGAATGCTTCAAGCTCAGTCATCACGGTTTCGATCGCCTTCAACGGTGGATCTCCTGCCATATCACTAATGTCGACAAGATGTAACAAGAGATGAGTGCGCTGAAGATGGCGCAGAAACTGGAAGCCGAGTCCCGCGCCTTTAGCGGCACCCTCAATAAGCCCCGGGATATCTGCGACGACAAAGCTTGCACCGGGTGCGATATCAACTACCCCTAGTTGAGGGTGCAGGGTCGTAAAAGGGTAATCGGCGATTTTTGGCGTCGCTGCAGAAATCTGAGCCAGCAAAGTCGATTTTCCAGCATTCGGCAAACCCAAAAGACCCACATCCGCCAAGACTTGAAGCTCAAGGCGAATGAGTCGCTGATCCCCTTCGCCCCCGGGAATAGTCCGTCGTGGTGTTTGATTCACGGATGACTTAAAGCGGGCATTGCCAACACCCCCTCGCCCGCCTGCTGCTATTTTGAAGATCTGATCGTGCTCCCGAAGATCAACCAATAACTCCTCGGTCTCCTCTGAGTAAACCAGCGTCCCGACTGGAACCCGAACCATACAATCATCCCCTGAGGCACCCGTGCAATTTCGCCCTGCTCCAGCCTGCCCGGTTTTGGCTTTAAATTTTCGGGTATACCGAAAATCAGCAAGGGTGTTAAGGCCAGTGGTCGCTTTCAACAACACGTCACCGCCTCGCCCTCCATCGCCACCATCAGGACCACCCCGCGGCACAAATTTCTCCCGACGAAAACTCAGCGCGCCATTGCCGCCATTGCCGGCTTGTACTGTGATTGATGCTTCGTCGACAAACTTCATTTTGCTTCCTTTGCGGCGAAAAAAAACCCCGCTCATACAGCGGGGTTTTCAAGAAGTTAAGTACTCCTTCCTACTGTTCCGTGAGGACACTCACGGTTCTGCGATTCTTAGGACCTTTGATGCTGAAATTGACCTTCCCTTCCGACAGCGCGAACAAGGTGTGGTCTTTACCCAGGCCAACGTTATCTCCAGGATGAAAAGCGGTGCCCCGTTGGCGAACCAGAATATTACCTGCGAGCACTGTTTCTCCGGCATAACGCTTCACGCCCAATCGTTTCGACTCTGAATCGCGACCGTTTCTTGAACTGCCGCCTGCTTTCTTATGTGCCATTGTGCTTTATCTCCCGATGTTGACTAAATCAATCAACTGGTAATTTCTGTTACGCGTAATTGAGTGAAGGATTGCCGATGCCCTTGTGTACGACGATATTTTTTTCGGCGTTTCATTTTAAACACTCGAATCTTCTTATCTCGACCGTGGCTCACTATTTCTGCTTTGACGGAGGCTCCCGCGATTACTGGATCTCCGATGGAGACTTTTTCGCCATCGCCAATCACAAGCACCTTGGGTAGTTCGACCACCTCACCAGGTTCGCCCGCGAGCTTTTCGACCCGAACGTTATCGCCAACACCGAGTCGATACTGTTTGCCGCCTGTTTGCACCACTGCGTACATTATTTGTCTACCCATTAAAGTTACCAACCTTCCGGTCGGCCCGAAAAGGCTCTTCAGAAGAGCCCGCGAAGGTCGCGAATTTTAGGCGAAACTGGCTTTTTGGTCAATTTAAAGAAACGTTTTGACATCTGTGGCCCTGCCAACACGTTATCATCGGTGTATGGGCTCTATTCATTCTATTAAATCAGCGGGAAATTCGGACGTTAAAACCGTCGAAAATGCTGACCTGCTCCTAAAAAATGTCCTTAACCTCGCCAGTGGCGATATGAATGGGGTAAACCGTCATATACAGAGTCAGCTGGTCTCGGATGTAGCGCTCATCCAGGAAGTCGGGCGTTACATTATCGCAGCGGGTGGCAAGAGACTCAGGCCGGTCACGGTAGTCCTAAGCGCTCACGCTCTTGGGTACCAAGGCACTGCGCATATCGACCTTGCGGCCGTAATCGAATTCATCCACACCGCAACGCTCCTGCATGATGACGTTGTCGATGAGTCTGAATTAAGGCGCGGAAGACAAACGGCCAATGACCTTTGGGGAAATGCGACCTCTGTTCTCGTTGGAGACTTTCTTTATTCAAGAGCCTTTCAGATGATGGTCGCGGTAGGCAAATCTCGAGTAATGGATATCATGGCCGAAACTACGAATTCAATCGCGCAAGGTGAGGTCATGCAGCTTCTAAATAGCCACAACCCGGGGATCACTGAGTCTGATTATCTTGCAACCATCACACGGAAGACCGCGCGCCTTTTTGAATCCTCCGCTCGACTAGGGGCAGTTGTTGCTGATGCAGGCCCCGCAACGGAACAAGCTTTGGGAGAGTATGGCCTTAATCTCGGCATCGCTTTTCAAATAATTGACGACGCCCTTGATTACAGCGCGACCGCGGAGCAAATGGGGAAAAATGCGGGTGACGACCTATCGGATGGCAAAACAACATTGCCCTTAATCTACGCGCTCGATCAATGTACGTCCGATGAACGAGATATCATCTCCGAGTCAATATCGGAGGGGAAGAGAGATCATCTCGATCAGATTAAACAGATCATTGAATCTACAGGTGCGCTTGCGTACACTTCCAGCCAAGCAAAGAAGCATGTGGCAATCGCGCGGCAATCCCTAGACGGACTTCCCGTTTCAAAATATCGAACTGCGCTAGCCCAGCTTGCAGACTTCTCGGTCTCCCGGACCTTTTAGGGAAGCGCAGCGCTTTATTGTTTTCAGTCGGGGTGTAGCTCAGCCTGGTAGAGCACTGTCTTCGGGAGGCAGGGGCCGGAGGTTC
>JABHUE010000152.1 GCA_018672825.1 Pseudomonadota bacterium
AGAATTTTTCGCCAGCCGCGGATGGGCACCCTGCTTTTTTTTCCCCTCGGCTTTACTGGAATTTAAGTGAGCAGTATTCTTCTTCGGAACAGGATTATTCGGTATTAGATAATCCAAAAGAAAATCTTCGCAACCTGCTCCGCACAACTATTGGAAATAAACTGAATGCGGATGTTCCTGTGGGTACGCTGTTGTCTGGTGGTATTGATTCGTCGCTTATTACGGCATTGACTCAGGAACTAAGCGATCGGCCGGTTGATACGTTTTCGATTGGTTTTGATAGCAAGGATCATAATGAGGCGAAATTCGCTAAATCAGTTGCGGAACATCTCGGCACGACGCATCACGAGCTTTACGTCTCGGGGAATGATGCGTTATCAGTTGTGCCAGAATTGCCAGCAATCTACAGTGAGCCTTTTGCGGACTCATCTCAAATCCCGACGATCTTGATCTCAAGATTGGCACAAAAATCAATCAAGGTGGCGCTGTCAGGTGATGGCGGTGACGAGCTTTTTGGCGGGTATAACCGCTACTTGTGGGGACAACGATTAATTCAACTTCGATCAACGATTCCTTCGGCATTTCAGAAGCTGATCGCGGGAACCATCAAACTGCGATCTCCAGAAAAATGGAATCGTTTTGGAGAGCGATTTGGATCATATCTGAAAGGCCCATTATCAACGCCTTTGCTTGGCGATAAGCTGTATAAGTCGTTAGGCTTGATGGGCAGTCGTGATTTTAACGATGCTTATTTATCGCTTATCTCGATCTGGCCGAATGCCGGAGAGTTGGTGTTGAGCGAGGCTTACGATCTCGAAAACCATCCGCTAAAAAAAATAGAGCTCGACAATCTCGATCATGTTTCCAAAATGATGCTTTTAGACTCATTGATGTATTTACCTGGCGATATTCTGACCAAAGTGGATCGTGCCAGTATGTCGACTGGACTTGAGGTGAGAGCGCCTTTACTCGATCATCGAGTGGTTGAGTTTGCAGCACAAACGCCGATGCAATTGAAACTGAGAGCGGGCCAGGGCAAGTGGTTGCTGCGGGAGGTCTTGCACGAATATGTTCCTCAATCAATGGTTGAGCGACCCAAAATGGGTTTCGCTGTCCCGCTGGGAGCCTGGTTACGTGGTCCGCTCAAGAACTGGGCGCAGGATCTGATGTGTCCGGACTCGCTACGAGCTCAGGGCTATCTCAACGAGCAGTTGATCTCGCAAAAATGGGGTGAACACTTAAGAGGTGAGCGTAACTGGGAACACCAGCTGTGGGGTGTGCTCATGTTTCAAAGTTGGTTGCAAACGGAATCTCTTGGTTAAGGGCCAGCCCGCAATAAAAAAATAGTGAAAATTAAATGACTGATAAGCCGCAAAAAAATTACTTGTTTCTTTCTGTTTTGGCAATGGGCTTGGTCATCCTGATCTCCAATGAGCTGGTGCAGCATCCTGTAAAAGCTGTTTTGCTCGGCATTGATTTGTCAGTTATCCTCACTTGGGGTGCATTTACTTATCCGATTGCTTTTTTGGTCACTGACACCACGAATCGGATTTTTGGATCTCGATCAGCTCGGAGAGTAGTTGCAGTTGGTTTTGCGTTAGGCGTGGTGCTTACAGTGCTCGCAGCGATGGGAATTGCAATCAGGGTAAGTCAAGAGTCATCAATGACAACTTGGCAAGCACTCTGGAACGATCCCGATGCATTTTCAATGTTACGAATTGCGCTTGCTTCAGGCACCGCGTTCCTAGTGGCGCAACTACTGGATATTAAAGTGTTTGATATTTTGCGGGAAAAAGTATGGTGGAAAGCGCCCGCTGCTTCATCACTTATGGGGTCTTTTTTTGATACGCTGATTTTCTTCTTGTTAGCGTTTGCAGGAACAGGACTGCCATGGATGAGTTGGGCGATCGGGGATTTTTGTGCGAAGCTTGTGATGATTATGCTGTTGCTCTATCCATTTCGCTTGATGATCCGATTTTATCCATCGACTCTGAGAGTGTAGTTGGACTCTGGCGGAAGATGACAGACGAAGGCTGAGGGCTCATTTAAAAGAGTGCAGACTAATGTTTTTTCGATTGAGCTCCGTGAATCTAATATGTTGATTGACCTGTGATGTCGGGATGTTTAGTCTCTACAGAAAGTCTTAAGTGAAAGCTCTAGAATGTTAGTTTTCGGCGATGATGTTGTGTCAAAAATGAGGAGGAATGAAGTGAATAAATGGTTTTTTAGAATGGTGGGATTAGTTGCGACGCTCTTTATGCTGGCGGGCGGGCCGTTTATGGCTTCCGCATCAGCTGCAGGCAAGATCGCGCTCGTTCTTGATGTGGGCGGCAGAGGAGACCTTTCGTTTAACGACATGGGTTTTAAGGGTTCGGATGAAGCCGTTGCAAATCTTGGCGTCGAAGTGGTCGAGATCCAGAGTAATTCTGCAGCGGATTACTTACCAAATATGCAAAACGCGGCACGTTCAGGTCAGTTTGATCTTATCGTTGCGGTGGGCTTTTTAATTGCTGACGCGATGGCAGAGGTTGCGGGTCAATTTCCGGACCAGAAGTTTGCCATTATTGATGTTACGTGGCTCGGTAAGCCTAACTTGATGGAAATTGGCTATGAGGAGAACAAGGGGTCTGCTATTGTCGGCGCGCTTTCTGCGATGGTTGCCGCCCATTATGGTTATGACAAGATCGGGGCCGTGCTAGGCATCGAGATTCCTGTGCTCTATAAGTTTGAGGCGGGCTATCGATATGGCATGCATTGGGGTAATGCCAAGTATGCAGAGGAGACCGGCAAAGCCTCAGATGTGGGATTATTATGGACCTACACTGGCACCTTTAGTGATATTGCGAAAGGCAAGGCGGCCACTGAGGCCATGCTCGCTCAGGGCGCGGGGGTTATCTATAACGTGGCAGGTCCTTTGGGAATTGGCGATTTAGAGGCCATCACAGAACATCTTGAAGCAAAAGGCAAATCCGCTGGACCGCCTTTTATGATCGGGGTTGATGCTAACCAAGATTATCTTGGTGACGGACACCGCGTGCTGGCCAGTATGATGAAACGTGTTGATTTTGGTGTCTATAGCGCGATCGAGTCCGTTGTGAACGGCACTTTTGAAGGCGGCGTTCAGATTCTCGGACCCCATAACGGCGGCATTGCCATGTCAGGCGAACAAGATTTGGCAGATTTCATCCAGTTTGGCGTCAACGGTGGCGCGATCGGCGCTTCGGATAGACAGGCGATTATCCAAAACTGGACCGGTATGCGCGAGGATATTCCGGCTTGGATTTGGGAGGCGGTGGCTGAACTTCAAGCACAGATTAGTGATGGAACAGCCGAAGTGCCTTGCGGCTGGTGTCCCGATACGATTAAAGAGATTC
The DNA here is from genome assembly GCA_018672825.1 of Pseudomonadota bacterium. Lineage (GTDB taxonomy): Bacteria > Pseudomonadota > Gammaproteobacteria > Arenicellales > UBA868 > UBA868. Next base: position 3,375 of record JABHUE010000152.1, read on the forward strand.
GGGCGAAATATCCGGATTGAGGCCAGTAGCCAAATGATGAGAACTTTTGGGTGACTGGTTTTTTAGCGTGCCAGGTACGCAAAAAGATCAGAGTTTCACTCTAGGTTGGCTGAATAAAACAGGGGGCTTAAATGCCCCCTGTTTTTGTCACCGATTAAAATTTTTGTTGGCAATATCAATCAAGACTTAAGGAAAAGATGTCCTCACCAAGCTCCTGGATCCGTAATCTAACGCCTATTACCGAATCACTACTGGCGGGAGTTGTCGGACTCGTGATCGGCGCTTTTATTATGCTGGCGTTTGGATATAACCCGCTTGCGGCATATCGATCTTTGTTCGTGGGCAGCGTTGGTAGTGTCTACAGCTGGGCCGAATTGTTTGCGAATGCAACGCCCCTCATTCTGACGGCGCTCACCTTTGCGATCGCGATGCGCGGCGGCCTTTTTAACATTGGTGCTGAGGGTCAGCTCTACATGGGCGCCTTGGCGGCCGTGAGCGTGAGTCTTTTGCATTTGCCCGCCCCTTTTAATTGGATCGTTGCGATCTTGGCTGCGATGGTGGCCGGTATGATCTGGAGCCTTCCTGTTGCGCTATTAAAGCTGGGCAGAGGCGTGCACGAGGTGATTTCCACAATTATGTTCAACTGGATTGCACACTTCTTTGCTTTTTATTTAATCGCTAATGTGCTGACTGACCCCCAGCGAGGCGAGCGGACAATTGCTGTTTCTGAGAGCGCTCGACTCACCCGAGTTTTCCCTGACGCGACGTTGAGCTCCGGATTATTTATTTCCCTGGTTACAGTTGGAGTGATTTTCTTCTTATTGTGGCGAACAAGCACCGGTTTCGAGATTCGCTCGGTGGGATATAACCCGCATGCCTCCCACTATGCAGGCATCAGTATTCGTAAACAGGTTTTGAGGGTGTTTCTCATCGGCGGCGCGATTGCCGGTCTTGCAGGGGCGATTGTGGTGATGGGACGGCCACCTTACTATGCCGTTCTGAGCGGATTACCTCAGTTGGTGAATTTGGGTTTTGACGGCATTGGTGTTGCGATGATCGGCCGAAACCATCCCATTGGAATTGTTTTTGCAGCGATTTTTTTTGGTGGATTGATGACGGGAGGTCGGATTATGCAGTTCGATCCTGGCGTGCCGTTTGAACTGGTGCGCGTGATTCAAGGCGTCATTATTCTTGCGCTTGCAATACCTGAGTTGCGTCGATTATTTTTTTTGGCCCGCGAACGATTGGCGGGCAGGAAGTAGGTCATGGAACTTACTCACCTCTGGGGAATTCTGTTCATCTCTTTGCATGCAATGGTACCGATAACTTTGGCAGCTATTGGAGAGACAATCGAGGAGTCTGCCGGACTCTTTAATATAGGGCTGGAGGGTATTTTGCTTTTTGGTGCGCTGGCAGGCGCGCTCGGTGCTCAGGCCAGTGGCAGCGCGTTGGTGGGTCTTTTGACGGGGATGGGTGTTGGCGCACTCATTGGCCTGGTTTTTGGCACGATTAGTACGTCGCTTCGCGGCAGTCAACTCATCAGCGGGGTCGGCATTAACCTTCTGGCTTTAGGATTCGTTGCTCTGATGCTGTCGGTGATGGGGGCTCCAGGCTTTCATAGCGTTGCTCGAGAGGTTCAGGTCCCGCTCATTCCTTTGGGTGTTGGCAATTTGAGTCCGTTAGTGCCGATTACGGTTGCCGTTGCAATCGGGGTCTGGTGGTTGTTGCGTCGGACCCAGCTGGGTATTTGGATTAGAGCGGTGGGAGAGAATCCGGCGGCGGCCGATGTTGCGGGTATTCGAGTCAATCGGGTTCGCCTCGGTGCGGCAGTTGCTGCGGGTGTGCTTGCCGGATTGGCTGGCGCCTATCTCAGCATTGATTGGTTTGGGGCTGTGACCAAAGAAATCACGGCGGGCCGTGGTTTTATCGCTTTGGCCATTGTGGTTTTTAGCGGTTTAAATCCTCTATTGGCGTTACTCGGCGGATTTATTTTCGGGTTTTTTGATGGCCTCGCCACCTGGGTAGCGACGTATCCCGGCATCAAGGACATTATCCCTTGGCAGTTTGTTGCCATGATGCCTTACGTTGTCACGCTGGCCGTGGTTGCGGGGATGATTGGTCGTGTTCGTTTTCCCAGCGCGCTTGGCGTTCCCTACCTGCGCGAGTGAGCAGGATTATATTCTTATGAAGACGCGATCAGATTCCGGTCCTGTTCTCGATAAGGGCGATGTGTTGCTCGAAGCGCGGGGACTCTCTAAAGGATTTCCCGGTGTCTGGGAGCATTTGATTCTGGATCAATTGGATTTCGATGTGCGATCGGGCGAGGTCCATACGCTGCTCGGCGAAAATGGGGCCGGCAAAACCGTTATCGCGAATATTCTTTCGGGTTATTACGAAAAGACTGAAGGCGAGATTCGAGTTAAAGGCAAGCTTGTCCATTTCCGCTCTCCCCGGGAGGGATTGGCTCATGGCATCGCAATGGTCCATCAGGAGCTAATGCTGGTTCCGGCTTTTACTGTTGCAGAGAACATCATGGTTGGTCTTGATGCTCCTCTTTTTTCCTATGGGATTGCAGGCGTTGAGAAACGCATCCAGAGGTTAGTTGAACGGTATGGTCTGCAGGTCGATCCCAAGGCTCGCGTGGAGGACCTGTCTGCCGGACAACAGCAGCGCGTTGAGATTCTAAAAGTACTTTTTCATGAGCCCGAGGTCTTGTTGCTTGACGAGCCAACTTCGCTACTCACGCCCAGTGAGGCAGACCAGTTATTTGTTGTTCTGCGAGCGATGGCGGATGACGGCAAGGGCATCGTATTTATCTCTCATAAGATGCGCGAAGTATTTGCGGTCTCTGACCGGGTGACAGTGCTGAAACTCGGCAAGACCCAGGGCACCTGTCAAATTGCTGAAACGAATGAAGATGAACTGACTCGGCGCACTTTTGGCGAGACGGTTCCCGACTATATGGAGCGTCCCGAAGTTGCACATGAGGAGCTGGCGCTCAACACCATTGAGATGGTGCCATCAGGACTTGAAAAAAAACCTAATTCGCAGGGAATATCCCTGAAGATAAGATGTGGAGAAATCATGGGTCTTGCGGGTGTCTCAGGGAATGGTCAGACGGAATTAATAGAGGCGGTCACCGGTCTCGTGCCACCGGCCAGTGGAGAGGTTTGGATTTTAAATGCAGATATGACGGGACGAACGCCAAAAGAGTTTATCGAGCGTGGCGTCGCGCATATTCCGGAGCGTCGACGAGAAATCGGTATAGTTGAGCAGATGCATGTCGCTGAAAACGTTGTGCTAAAAGATTACCGAAAGACCCCTTTTTCCAAAAATACGGTGTTGCGCCATCAGCAGATTTCCTCCCACGCGGAAAAAATTGTCGAGAAATTTAATGCATTGGTTCCAGATCTTTGGCAGACCGAGTGTCGGATTCTCTCAGGTGGAAATATTCAAAGATTGATTCTGGGGCGAGAGACTTGGCGAAAGCCGCCCGTCATCATTGCTTCTCACCCGACTGAGGGACTTGACGCAAAAGCGATTCGACACACTTGGGAGTTGTTTCTGGCGTTGCGTGCCGAAGGCTCGGCGGTACTTCTGGTATCTGAAGATCTTGATGAAATCATGAGTCTTTCAGACCGCATTGCCGTTATGTTCGAGGGCAAGATCATGGGCATTGTTGACGGTAAAGGAGCAGACCGAGAAATTTTAGGCCACTGGATGGCGGGTGGCACTGCCAGCGCAGCATGAACAACTCGTGGTTTGAAGAAAAAAACAGAGCTTAAGCGATACCACCATAACTTTAAATGGAATCCCGAGACGCCAAGATATGACTCACGAATTTTTTCCTCAGCTCGAAGCGTTACTCAAAAACGCTTATGCGCCTTATTCAAATTTTCCTGTGGCCGCTATGATCAAAGGGGCTTCGGGCGCAATTTATTCAGGGGTAAATGTGGAAAATGCAGCTTATCCACAAGGGTGGTGTGCTGAGGCCAGCGCCATCGCGGCAATGGTTTCATCGGGAGAAACGGAAATTTATGAGTTGGCTGTGATGGCGAAAAGTGATGAGATTTGCACGCCCTGCGG
>JABHUE010000115.1 GCA_018672825.1 Pseudomonadota bacterium
ATTCGGGAAGCGGACCTGAAAGCGTCGGGAATAATTTTCGCGAACTTTGGCGTTGGTATAGGCCATGGTTGTCCAATCGCCATAGCGAGAGACATCCATCCCCCAAACATCAAAGCCCGGATCACCTTCTGTAATCCAGTTTGCGAGCGCAAGACCAACGCCACCGCCTTGACTGAAGCCGGCCATCACACCACATGCGCACCAGTAATTCTTGAGTCCCCGTACCGGTCCGATCAGCGGGTTTCCATCAGGCGCAAAAGTAAACGGCCCATTAATGATCTGTTTGATTCCGGTATGTTCAAACGCCGGAAAATGTCGAAATCCGACTTCCAGAGACGGAGCGATTCGGTCGATATCTTCAGCCAGGAGTTCATGACCAAATTCCCACGGCGTCTCTTTGGGTGACCACGGTACGCAGGCTTTTTCATAAGTCCCCATTAGCATGCCTTTACGTTCCTGGCGTAGGTATAACTCGCCATCGGGATCGACGACATGGAGGACTTCCTTGCCTGTTGTTCGATTAATCTCTTCAACTTCTGGCATGTCTTCAGTGATGAGATACATATGTTCCATCGCAAGCACTGGAAGCTCGAGCCCGACCATCCGCCCGATCTCGCGCGCCCAAAGTCCGCCGGCATTCACAACATGATCCGCAGCAATCGTGCCCTGTTCTGTTGTAACAGACCAACCCCCCTCAGGTGTTTGATTGAGTTCAGTGACGCGATTTCGAAGGTAGATTTCTGCACCTTGAACCCGCGCTGCTTTTGCGTAGGCATGGGTCACATCAGAGGGTGAGAGATGTCCATGCATTGGCGTATACAGCGCGCCTAAAAATTCATTAGGGTTAATGAGCGGCAGAATATTCTCAGCTTCTTTTGGCGTCAGCAGCTCGGTTTCAATCCCAAGCAGTTTCTCTTGGGATTGCATCACTTTCAATAGTTCCAGGCGCTCCGGTGTCGCTGCGAGAAAAACACCTCCGGTTAAATGAAAGCCAGTCTCTTGACCGGAGATCTCTTCGATTTCTTTATAAAGATCGATTGTGTAAGACTGAAGTTTGGCCACCTGCGGATCGTTATTAAGGGTGTGGCAGCCGCCTGCTGCATGCCAGGTCGAGCCGGAGGTTAGCTCTGAGCGCTCAATTAATACGACGTCTTTCCAGCCTGCTTTCGTTAGATGATAGAGAACGGATACGCCAACTACGCCTCCGCCAATGACTACAACCTGCGCATGTGATTTCATGGTCGCCGAACACCCTCAGTTTTGTTTTTCCTAGGCCGGAAATATTAGTCCAGTTTTACAATGAAGTGCTATGACAAATCCATATCGGCGTTACACCGAACGATAGATCGTTTTAAAAAAGGGCGGGGTTAACTGGAGACGTGGATGTCATGCCTCCGTCAACGACGAGGCATTGTCCGGTCACGAAAGCGGATTCTGCAGATGCCAGCCAGACGGCAGTTGTGGCCACATCTTCTGGGTTGCCCAGTCGGCCGGCCGGATGACGAGCAAGGGCATCTTGTCGCGCCGCGGTCAAATCCTCAGCAACTGTAAATGCGGCGTCGGTCATCTGAGTTGTGATCCAGCCTGGGCAAATAGCATTACATCGGATTTTAGGGCCGTGATCGACCGCAATGGAGCGGGTGAGTCCATGTACAAACGCTTTTGAAGCGTTATAAAGGGCAAGACCGGGATCTGCGATATTTCCAGACACAGAACCAATATTAATGATAACGCCGCCGCGTTTCATCAGTGGGATAAAGGTTCGGCAGGCCATAAAGACCGCCTTGGCATTAACGCCCATCAGGAAATCCCAATCATCGTCTGTTGTATCAACGATCGTTTTTTCTATTTGAACGCCGGCATTGTTAACGAGAATATCGAGTCCGCCGAACCGGTCAAGCGCAAGAAAGCTGAGTTCTTCAATCTCGTCCTGATTAGCCAGGTCGGTTTGAGTCCATCCGACTATCGAGGGTAAATCTGAAGGGCGTGATGCCCGGCCACAGGTCATCACGTCTGCACCTTCCGATACAAAAGCATCAACGATTGCGCGACCGATTCCCTGGCGACCTCCGGTAACCAGAGCAGCTTGTTCATGAAGGCGCATTTTGTTTCTCTGTTGGATCCCCAGTCTGTATGGGCTGAAGGATATATCAGATGAGCTTGGTGAATCGAGATTCTTTATCGTTTCCTAATAGCTTTTTTATGCGTTAGCTCTCGACGGCTCGTTGATAAGCATCGAGAATTAAACTGTGAAAGTGATGAACCGCATGCTCGCTCAGGCCACTGTTCTCTGGATCCACCAGATATCGCCCTTGATTAAAAGCTGGCGTTCTCATGCCCCGCTGGACGCTTTCAACAAGTGCAATGTCTTCGGGCTGCAATGTTTCATCAATAAATTTAATCGCTTCTCGCTCTGCGTCATTAGGAGAATTGGTTTCAAAAAAGAAATCAAAGACTTCATAGGTCTCTTCGGGGCCGGCGGGGTAAAAACGCCAAACCATAAAATTTCCTCGACCGGGGTAGCGCATCAGCGTTGTGTTTGGCCATAAGTACCAAACGGCATGATCAGTGACCTCTGCTGAATCGATTCCGTAAGCCTTATTTTCAGATCGACCGGCTTTCGCCATGTGACTTGAATAGATGCCATGGGTTTTGACCTTATAGGTATCCATCTCCACCAAAGTGCAAAAATCCCGATGCGCTACCGGGCAGTGATAGCACTCGAGGAAATTATCAACCACGGCTTTCCAGTTCGCTTTGATCGAATAGGTTAACGTATGGGCGTGGGCCAGTTCTGATAGGTCCGGCGCATAAGAAAGCACTTCATCCGCGAGGCCTTCGCTTTGCTGGGAAAGAGAAATCGCATTTGGGTTCAGATTAACGAATACCAGATGACAAAAAACCTCGACGCGGATGGAGTCAAGGCAAATCTCTTCTAGAATAAAGTCTTCAATTAATTCCGAGCGCCGAGCGCTGGCAAGCTTGCCGTTAAGCTCATAGACCCAGGCGTGGTAGGGGCAGGCGATTAAATTCACTTGGCCGCGGCCTTTTAGTAATTCATGACCACGATGTTTGCAGACGTTGTAAAACGCCTGCAGTTCACCCGACTTATCACGACAGGCAAAAACACTCTGGCCCTGGATCTCGGTTGCAACATAAGCGCCAGGACTGGCCAACTGCTTCTCGTGACACAGAAACTGCCAACTGTTGTGAAAGATATGCTGACGCTCGATCTCGGCAAAATGGGGATCTTGGTAGCATCTTGAATGAAGCGAGTGAGAGCGAGACGCAATGGGATCGAATCCCTTACTGATCTGGGAGAAGGTGGCTTGATTGAGTTTAGGAACGTTCATTAATGTAGTTCCCCACGATTATGCTCAATGTATGATACCGCTTTTACTTGCCTCGTTTCGTTTTTGAATGTCCCGTTGGGGTATTTTCAGCTCGATATTCACGGTTCTGAGTTGTATCGGTGATGATATTGATAGAATACGGTTCAAAATGAATACCAGATTATGAAACATCTTTTTGATAGCAACCGGGCTTGGGCAAAAAATAAAAAGAACGATGATCCGGAGTTTTTTTCAAAATTAGTCGCTCAGCAGAATCCGGACTACTTATGGATTGGCTGCTCTGATAGTCGTGTACCGGCTAATCAGATTGTCGGTCTTTTGCCCGGCGAGCTATTTGTTCATCGAAATGTCGCAAATCTAGTAATTCATACGGATCTTAATTGTCTTTCCGTTATTCAGTATGCCGTAGAGATTCTGAAAGTGAAGCACATTATTGTTTGCGGACATTACGGATGTGGCGGGGTGGAAACGGCGATCAGTGATCGGTCAAGCGGTTTTATCGACAACTGGCTATTGCACATCAAAGATCTATACCATCGCAAGCGGTCAGAGTTTTCAGATAGCGAAGATCAAGAGACTAAGGTGAATCGTTTGTGTGAGATGAATGTCGTCGCACAAGTCAATAATGTGTGCCATACAAGCATTGTGCAGGACGCGTGGCAACGTGGCCAAGAACTACAAGTGCATGGGTGGATCTATAGTATTAAAGATGGTCTCTTGAGAGACCTTAACGCGACATTCGACGCGCCTGATCAGGTACCAGCGGTTTATCGCTAACGATCAATGACCTTTGCTAAAGTTAAATTGCTTGAAAAAATCAGAGATGACGGGGGTATAAAATGAAAGCGGTCATCCTAGCTGGCGGTTTGGGAACTCGGCTAAGTGAGGAAACTTCTCAGACACCAAAGCCGATGGTGGAGATAGGCGGTAAGCCAATTCTGTGGCATATCATGAAGTCCTATTCTTTTTATGGTGTCAACGAGTTTATCGTCTGCTGTGGGTACCGTGGCTATGTTATCAAAGAGTATTTTGCAAACTATTTTTTGCATATGTCGGATGTGACGTTTGATATGAACAGTAACTCTATGGAAGTTCATCAGAGGCGCGCTGAACCATGGCGTGTTACGTTAGTTGATACGGGAGCGCATTCAGCGACAGGTGGGCGCCTTAAACTAGTATCCAAATATATTGATGACACTTTCTGCTTTACCTATGGCGATGGACTCTCAAGTCATGACATTGGCAAGTCGATTGAGTTTCATAAACAGCACGGTAAATTTGCTACCGTGACAGCAGTTGCGCCTCCGGGGCGATTTGGAGCAATTGAGTCAGAAAAAAACAAAGTGACACGTTTTAATGAGAAGCCTCTAGGCGATGGCGGGCTAATTAACGGAGGATTTTTCGTGCTTGCGCCCGACGTTTTGGACTATATCGCTGACAGTCAAAGCCCTTGGGAGGATAAACCGCTTAGAAAATTAGTTGATGAAGATCAGCTAATGAGTTTTGAGCATAAAGGTTTTTGGCATCCGATGGATACGTTGCGTGATAAAAATTTTCTTCAAGAACTTTGGGATAGCGGCCAGGCTCCTTGGAAGAGTTGGGACGAATGACAAACGCCATAAACCCCGATTTCTGGAAAAGCAAACGTGTTTTAATCACAGGGCATACCGGCTTTAAAGGCGGTTGGCTCAGTCTTTGGTTGCAGTCATTAGGCTCTGACGTTCATGGGTTTGCGCTTCCGCCTTCCTCAAATCCGTCGCTTTTTAACATCGCGAGTGTCGATAGCGGAATGAGAAGTGTTTTTGGAGACATCCGGGATTTAGATGCTATTCGAGAGACGATGGACTCTTTGCAGCCCGACATTGTTATTCACATGGCTGCGCAGGCGATTGTTCGGGCGTCTTATGATTCTCCTGTCGAGACATTTTCGACTAATGTAATGGGTACAACAAACTTGCTTGAAGCCGCGAGACTCAATGATTCAGTTAAGGCAATTGTTAACGTCACGACGGATAAGTGCTATCAGAACAAAGAGTGGCTATGGGGGTATCGTGAAGATGACTCACTGGGCGGTTATGATCCCTATAGTAGTAGCAAAGCCTGCTCTGAACTGGTCACAGACGCTTACAGACGATCTTTTTTTAGATCGAAAAACGTTAATCTGGCTTCGGCAAGAGCTGGAAATGTGATTGGAGGTGGCGATTGGGCCGCGGACCGTTTGATTCCAGATGTTTTAACGGCATTCGAAAAAAGTGAACCTGTCGTGATTCGCAATCCGGAATCATTTCGCCCGTGGCAGCATGTGTTAGAGCCATTGTTGGGATATATGATGCTTGCGGAGCGACTTTTTGAGCAAGGGGAGGGGTTTGCCGAGGGTTGGAATTTTGGACCCTCGGATGACGATGTAAAATCAGTAGTGTGGATTGTTGAGCGGATGGCTAAATCTTGGGGAGGTGAAGTGGACTGGAAAGTTGATAATTTGGATCATCCTCACGAGTCTAAGTGCCTGAAACTGGATATCACAAAAGCGAGGATTGAACTGGGATGGAATCCGACTTGGCGCCTTGATAAGTCTTTAGAGAAAATTGTGGATTGGCATCGGGCATGGTTGAGAAGAGATAACATGAGAGATAAATGCCTCGAGCAAATTTCTGAATTTGTTTCTGATCGGAGCAATGCGACTGCCGAGTAACTCACAACAGCAACTATCGCATATTTGCTACGTATAGATACATTGCGAAGGCAAGTGTTGATGAAAACACTCATGGATAAGTATCTGCTGGCAATAAATAAAAATAGTTAAACAACCATGTTTGTATCGAAGAGTGCCGACGTCTTCTGAGATTAAGATTTTTTTAAAAAATAAAATTATCCGATTAATTTAAGACCGATTAACTCATTACTGAGTACAGTATGAAGACATCTGAAACATTAAGAGAAGAAATTTTGGGACTCGTTAGGGAATACTCGCAGCTTGAGCATCGCCCTTCAGGTTTCATGCCCGGAGAGTCTTCGGTCTCCGTGTCTGGGAAAGTAATCGGTTCGGCCGAACTTTGTAATATGGTTGAGGCAAGCCTCGATGGTTGGCTGACAACTGGTCGGTTCAATGATCAGTTTGAGACTGAATTGGCGAGGTTTATCGGGGTTGATCACCTGATCACGGTCAATTCCGGGTCTTCCGCCAACCTGGTGGCTTTTAACACGCTCACAAGCCCTAAACTTAAGGATCGGGCGATTAGAGCGGGTGACGAAGTGATAGGGGTTGCTGCCGGCTTTCCAACCACTGTTAACCCGATTCTTCAATTTGGGGCGGTACCTGTTTTTGTTGATGTGGAGTTGGAGACGTACAACATCGATGCGGAGAAAATCGAGGCGGCAATTACCGAGAAAACCAAAGCGATTATGTTGGCTCACACGCTTGGCAATCCCTTTAATCTCGATGTTGTTACAGACCTTTGTAAAAAATACAATCTATGGCTCGTGGAGGATTGCTGCGATGCGCTAGGGTCAACTTACGACGGAAAGATGCTGGGAACCTTTGGAGACATTGGCACTTTAAGCTTCTATCCAGCTCATCACATAACAATGGGAGAGGGCGGCGCGGTGTTCACCAATCACTCCCAACTCAAAGTGATCGCGGAGAGCTATAGAGATTGGGGTCGCGATTGTTACTGTGCGCCGGGAAAAGATAATACTTGCGGTAAACGTTTTGAATGGCAACTGGGAAGTTTGCCGAAGGGATACGATCATAAATATACGTATAGCCATCTGGGCTTTAACCTCAAGATTTCGGATATGCAGGCTGCGTGCGGGCTTGCTCAACTTCAAAAAGCAGATGCCTTTATAAAGAAGAGGAAGGAGAATTTCGGTTATCTGAAAGAGCGATTATCAATCTGTGAGGAGTTCTTGCTACTGCCTAAAGCTGCTCCAGAATCAGATCCTTCTTGGTTTGGATTTCCGTTAACTCTTAAGCAAGAAGCAGAAGTTGACCGGGTAACTCTGCTTAATTATCTTAATGAAAATAAAATTGATACCCGCTTACTTTTTGCTGGAAATCTTACTCGTCAGCCGTACATGCAGGGACGTAATTTTCGCGTCTCTGGCGAGCTTAAATGTACTGACATTGTCATGAATGATACTTTTTGGCTTGGAGTTTTTCCAGGCCTCAACGAAAACCACCTTGACTTTGTCGCGGATAAATTAGAAGAGTTTTTTGGACTCGGTTTTTAGATGATATAAGATGAAGCAACTATTACTTTTCGGTGCGACTGGGGCGATTGGTACCGCTACACGAGATTTTTTTAAGAAAAATGGTTGGGGTGTGACTAGCGTCTCAAGAGCAAAGACTCCGAATGAAGGTGACCTAGTCTGGGCGCCGTTTGACACGTCGGAAGATAGCAAAATAATCAGTGAGAAGTTGCACCAGAACGGACCGTTTGACGCCGTTTGTTGGGCGCAAGGCGCCAACTGCACTGACTCTATCTATAGCTTTGATGTTAACCAACATCAAGCGCTTTATGAAGCAAATGTTCTGTTTGTGCTGTCGACCCTGAAAAGACTGCTCGAAGAGGATGTTCTTGAAAAACCTTCACGACTATGCATTGTCAGCTCTATTTGGCAGAATCGTGCGCGCCAAACAAAACTCTCATATTGCGTGACAAAGTCTGCCCTGAAAGGAGTTGTCCTTTCGCTGGCGACTGATCTCGCAATTGATGGCCATTTGATTAATGCTGTGCTTCCTGGAGTTCTCGATACCCCAATGACACAAGCTAATTTACGTCCGGACCAGATAGCTAATGTGACTGAGCAAACAAAATTTGGACGTCTGCCATCTCTGGATGACGTGTCGTCGGCAATTTATTCTCTTTGTTCAGTTGAGAATACCGGTGTGACTGGTCAATTTGTCGAGGTTGACCTTGGATTCTCTAATGTCCGACTTATCTAAAATTAACGTTCGATTAAAATTTAGACAGCACTGTTCTAAAAAACCTTTAACTAAAGAGTAGTTTTTTATGACCAAAAAAATCCGGAAAGATCTTTTTGTACTTGAGATGGCTAATAACCATATGGGTGAGGTGAGTCATGGCGTTAGACTCATTGAAGAGTTTGGGAAAGTCTGCCAGCAATTTCCCGAATTTAACTTCGCTTTTAAATTGCAGTACCGAGATCTTGATACCTTTATTCATCCCAGTATGCAGGGACGGGAAGATATTAAATTTATTAAACGTTTTGAGGAAACTCGATTATCTATCGATGAGTTTGACGAGCTAGTTCAAGTCAGTCGTGATAATAATTTTCTCGTAATGTCAACGCCTTTTGATGAAAAGTCTGTCAAAGTTATCAATGATCAAAATCTCGATTATTTAAAAATAGCGAGTTGTTCTTTCGGTGATTGGCCTCTGCTAGAGCGCGCGGTTGAAGAAGATCTTCCAATAATTGCTTCGACTGCTGGCGCGGATTTAGAAGTGATTGATCGAGTTATCAGTTTTTTTCAGCACCGTAAGAAAGAGTGCGCAATCATGCACTGTGTTGGTGAGTATCCTACGCAACAGGGCAATCTACATCTTGGTCAAATTGATTTACTTAAAGCACGCTATCCAGATGTCCCAATTGGATTTTCCACTCATGAAAGTCCAGATCAAACGATTCCAGTTCAGATGGCCATTGCCAAGGGGGCAAAAATTTTTGAAAAGCATATTGGAGTGGAAACCAACTCCATTAAATTAAATGATTATTCTGCAAACCCAAGTCAGGCAAGAAAATGGGTTAAATCGGCAAAGGTAGCTTTAAATATTTGTGGTTCTTCTTACAGATTGGCTCCAAAAAAGGAAGAGATTGAGTCGCTTTGTTCTTTAAAGAGAGGTGTCTTTGCCAAGGG
>JABHUE010000121.1 GCA_018672825.1 Pseudomonadota bacterium
GGCTGCAGTCAGGGTGGTTTTGCCATGGTCAACGTGACCAATGGTTCCAACGTTTACATGTGGCTTACTGCGCTCGAATTTTTCTTTCGACACTTTCTGATTTCCTCAACAGTACTTGGTTAACTGGCTTTCTTCATCATCTAAGAACAGCCGCTTAAATGGAGCCCACAACCGGATTTGAACCGGTGACCTCTTCCTTACCAAGGAAGTGCTCTACCGACTGAGCTATGTGGGCAAAATTTCATGCTGGAGCGGGTGATGGGGATCGAACCCACATCATCAGCTTGGAAGGCTGAGGTTCTACCATTGAACTACACCCGCCCAATTTAGCAATCGTTTCCTACCGCCCAATTAGCAATCGTGCTTCCTGTATGTTTTTGTCTTCTTCGAACAACTGCCTTATCTACGTCAGGCCTTCAATCCCACCAGCGAACTGGTGGAGGGAGGAGGATTCGAACCTCCGAAGGCTGAGCCAACAGATTTACAGTCTGCCCCCTTTGACCGCTCGGGAACCCCTCCGAAAAACAAAAACCCCATATCCTAAAAACTGGAAACTACTTTAAATTTTGCCGATAGCGCCCCGCGCTTCGATTTAACTGAAGCACGTCAACGCAACCCACACAAGGTTGCCTTCCTAGGTGCGGGGGCGCGATTCTATCGGATTTTTGCCTTCTTTGATAGTCCTGATCAGGGATTTTAGACGTGATCGGATTAAACTGGTAATAAGGACCCGCGTGCTATCTCGTTTTTTACGAGCGGCCATCGGTACTAAGCCAGCGACTCTCTCGAGTCGTCGCTGATACAGGACCCACTAACCGATCAAATTTTTTATAACTATATGATTTTAATGTTAAAATATGGTAAATAGCTAAAATCACGAACCAAAGTCCTGTAAAATAATATTAAACTGATGATTTTAATATAAAAGATCATATTTTACTTATTTATTAAACCGATCCAGGAGTTGGGTCGTCCGGTTTAAAACTGAATACCCCTCTTTTTTATATTTTTTATCGCTGAAACTCAAAAATACTTGTTTTCCTAATTATTTTTCCTCTTGAATACAGTTACTTATCACCGCTCAGGTTTGCTCGCGATCAGAAAGAGTCTTCTCTGAAGGTAAAGATCAGTATCACTATTTATTTCGATCTGGCTCATTTCAACGTACTATCCGCGGCCGGTATAGCTTGAATCCAATTAATGACTTAATGAATCCGTCCTCTTTTTTATCTCCTCATCGGATCTTCTGGGCATTCACCATTACCCATGTTCTGCTCTGGACTCTCGTCCCTAGCCTCTCGCGACACGAGCTGGATTCCGACAGCATGATGCATTTTGCCTGGGGCCAAGAATGGATGGGCTCTTACCACTTACATCCGCCAGTGTTGCCGTGGATTGTTGCGGGTTTTTTGAAGGTCTTTGGCATTAGCAATTGGACATACAACTTTCTGACGCAACTCAATTTTTTGATCGCCTTTTACTGCGTATGGCGAATTTCCCGTGAACTCCTGCCGCCGCTCCAAGCAGTGGCCGCGGTGTGCTTACTGGAGTTCATTCCTTACTTCAGTTTTTTCAGCATGCGTCTAAATCATAGCTCCATGCTAATACCGATGTGGGCTGCTACTGTTTTATTTGCTTACCTTTCAATCGAAAAAGGATATCGCCGGTACTGGATAGCGCTAGGGATCACAGCTGCTCTCGCAATGCTAACGAAATATTATTCAGCAGCGCTACTGCCGGGGATCGCGATTTATCTACTCCTTTTTTCCGCCGGACGTGCTTCGCTTAAAACTTCCGGGCCTTATTTATCGCTAGTGACATTTTGTGCCGTCATGGGATGGCATATCTGGTACGTCCACACCAACGAAATGAGCACGATCACCCATATCGGTGATTACATTGCAAAGGATTTTTGGATTCGTATATCAGGACTTCGATTTTTAGGCGCTCAACTCCTCTACCTTACCCCGCTTCTTGGCGTTTACTTTTTTATCCGATCAAAACGTTCCAAAAAAATCGACAAAACCACTTTAACGGTGGGCATAAGCACGGCGGGCAATGGCCGCACCTTTATTTTATGGATCTTCCTTTTTCCGCTTCTCACAACCGCAATCATCGGATTTGTAGCAGGCATTGGCGTATCCAGTCGTTGGGGCGGGCCGACGCTGAACCTTGCGGGCGTTGTTTTGCTCATGTTCTGGCCAATAGTAAGTAATGATCAAGCCGTAAAGCGACTGTTGCAATCTGCCGGTACGTGGTTGCTGGCAGCACCTCTATTGTTACTTTTCACCGGACTCGCGAGCTCAGATCATGAGATGTATCATTTTCCTGGAAAGGAGTTAAGCAAAGAGATTACCAACCGATGGCGTGAGAAATATGATGCTCCGCTTCGGATTGTCGGCGGCGGTCATGTTGCACCTGACAGTATCGCTTTTCATTCGCCCGACCATCCATCGGTTTTACAACATCTCAGTCACACTTGGAGTCCCTGGGTGACTGAGGCCGACATTCAGAAATATGGAATTGCTGTTGTCTGCCTTCGCACAGATCAACTGTGTATTAAAAATGCCGCCATACTATTTCCGAACGCGGTAACAATCCCTCTGACCATTCACGCTCGATCCACAATATTTTTCCCGGGCAGTCAACGGGATCTGCTTTATTTTTTTGTAGGCCCAAATGATGCAGGTATTGATCTCAATAACGTGACCCCTCTCCCTAGAAGAAATGACAATACTGATTCCTAGTCAGACCACAGTCACTCTAGCGATGATCGATACAGCCTCATAAACCCTCGAACATCTCCTAAGGTAAGCGGATTGGCCAATGTTGTTTCACCTGACCCCCTAATCCCGCTCAAAAGTCGAGCAAGAAACTCGTGCGAAGACATGGTCGACGCGAATTCTTTTAGTCGATACGCGGGAAGTGTCGATGGACTGCCTGGGGATAAAACGTGGCAACCCTGACACAACGTGGTGTCAATCTCCGAAACCCTTTCCATATCTTGTTTCGATGCCCGACTGGCTTTAAATATTTCAAGATTCAGAGCGTAGAGATCAGCCGATATAGTAACCAACTGCCGGAGGTCATCGAGTTTTCTATCCCGCCAGAGCGATTGCGCGTCAGAAATAAATGTTTCGTCAACGGCGTGTTTCGTTAGCGTTTCATATTCTTGTGATAGCCAGAGAAGTCCGGAAAGTGCCGATTGAATTCGCCCCTCAAGACCCTGTCGCTCGAGTCGACTAAGCGATGACTCCGTCATGAATCGATCAAGATCGCCCCGAATAATAATCAGTTCTGCGGGAAACCGAGATCGGTCGAGAATCGTTCCAAGCCCGCCAGACATAGCAACGGCCGGACAAAGTCCGGCCGCCACCACAACGCACGCGATAAAAAACGTCTTAAACAACTAGTTCAACTCGACAGCAACCTCCATCGGAAGCGTCTTATCATTACTCCATTCAATCATTGAGCCATCGTACATCTTGGCGTCTTTGTTGCCCATAATTTCACTGCTGGCAAACCAGCCCAGCGTTGCCCAATGGCCGGAATTGCAGAAAAAATACTCGGTCCCGGTGGTGGGCACACCAGCCGTTTCAAATAGCTGTTGCAATTCGCTCTCGCTTCTCCATTTGCTCCCGCCGTTTACGGTCAGCCAGCTTTCGGGCAAGTTTTTTGAACCCGGAATGGTGCCATAGCGCGCAGCTTTGGGATGTTTATTGATGCCAAGATATTGATGCGTTGGACGAAGATCAACAATCACATCTCCCTCCGCTGATGCCTTTGCAACTTCTTCCTTAGTTGGAATCATATCTTCCTGGAGGTCTGCCGTGAACGTAGTTGGCATTCTTTTACTGGTGCCCTTCTCGACGGGATTTTTCTCATCAGCAATGTAACCAAAGTAACCGCCGTTCAAGATCGATACCTCGTCATGGCCTAGCGCCTTAAATGTCCAATACACCCGGGTGGCACTACCCATATCCAAAGCATTTGTACCGCGGCTGTAAATGACGACATGATTATCGTTTGAAATTCCAAGCCCGCCAATGAGCTTCTCTAACTGATCGACCGGTGCCATTTGTCCAGGGGTTTTGTTAACCCCTGCACGCCATCCGGCCGAAGAATAATCACTATAGATGGCGCAAGGTATATGCCCCTTCTGATAATCACCTTTTCGCGACCCATCCCATTTGTTCCGAATATCCAAGATACGTACGTTAGCATCGCAGGAATGCTCCTTAATCCAAGCAACATCCACCAAAGGAGAAGCCGCGAATGATAATGAGCCTGCCATCATCCCGACTACTCCAACTACTGCTACTGACCATTTTGTTTTACTCATTTTTTTCCTCCGTTTTTGCTTATATGCAAATGCATCGATCTGACTCCAAAATTTGAGTCACGATTCCTTCCCACACCTCATCGTCATCACCCACGCTTTCAAGATTAATCGTGATAACTGATGTTCCTTTATCCAGAGCCTCCACTACCTGTTGGCGACCGGACGTTGTTTCAAGATTTTTTCTAATTAGCAAAAGACAAGACTGCATTTCAAATCCTTTTCAGATCGCTAATGCGAGATCTGACTCTATCCATAAATTCTCAACCCGTCTTGCATCCGCTACTTCACAGTCTTCAAATGGTTCAAGCGAATAAATCTTATCGACTTCTGCCAATTCCAATAGTTCCGCGGCTTTTTGAAATGCTTCGGACACTTCAACGCTAAGTGAAAACAAGAATGTCACCTCGTGACCAAATATCGTGAGGCCCGCAGCAACGCGCATCGCCTCGAGCGGATCTTCAGTTGCCACAACCAGGATATTTTTCGTCTTTTGCATTAGAAACTCAAAAGATGCGAGGCCTGACTGATAAGGCGGCTATGATCAGTCTGACTGCCCTCAGAAATCGGGCATAGATCTGAAAAAAAATGTCTCCAGGACTCTCCACAAGCCACTGCTTCACCCGCTGAATCGATACCCCGAAGAAAATTTTGCTCATCAAGTAGCCGCACACCCGATCCCGTAAAAAAAAGTGCCACGGCTTGCCCTTGCCGACTGCAGGCGCCCACTAAATTTTTAATCAAACGAGCAGAGTCTTCAGTGGAAACCGTGATCAAGATCATTAGATAAAGCTTGCTGGCCAATAAAAAATTGGCTGACCGGCATCGCTCAATTGTCGAGCAAATTCCGAAAAATCGTCGCTATTCACCCTGCGCAACTTCACCGATTCTAGAAATTTTGATCGAACGTCCGCGATATAAAAAGCCTGCCGACTCAGTGCGCCGGCTGATCCCCTGCTTTGGAGCTCCAACTCTGAGGCGCTGGATAGTCGACTTACCTTCGATTGACCCGCAAGAAAAAACAACACCGACACCACGTCTCTGTGCGCAGGCTGATCTGCGAAAACCACAACGTTCTCTGAACCTGTTAATCCGTAAGTACCCAACAGCCAGCGCAAATCACGCATATTGGCAAGACGCCCTGAATCACTCAGCACCTTATTCATTGGAAAGCACAACGCTCCTGACAGAGTGCTCTCTCGACAGTCCTTTAGAGGGCGTGCATCTACCAATACCGAACGATTAGCTAAAGTCGATAAGTCAACAATCGGGATAGAGTCATCCGCCGAGCTGAGGCCCGGCGTCGCCAAGCACAGCACCAGCGCAATCAACTGAATCCGTATGTCGCGGAACTTTTCGAGAGCGCACCCTACGCTAACAGTCAGAATCATGACTCAACAACCCCCAAACTGCTTGACAACTGCCTGACCAGACGACGCTTTCGCAGGCGGCACTTCCAGATAATGACTCAAAAGATCGTACATGCTCACCCCTTCTAAGTCGCCCACCAAAGAGATCTCAATATCCTCTTCGAGCGTTTTGCATGACCGTGCAGTCTCTGCGATCGCTACGGATACCGATGCCGAAGGCATTAGTAATCCAATCAATGCGACCGATAGCAGCAAAGACCCGATGCAAAAAAAGTAGCCAAGCCTGTTCATTTAAACGGATTACCAAAGATTGATAAACAAAAAAGATACATCGCTACGACAAACGCCCCAAGGTGAATAATTAATGAAAAATCCATGTCAGTTTAAAAAGTGTCGTGCCAGCTCATTTGCTGAGATGCACTCCCCAGATTCTGGATGTTGCACGCTATGTGAGAGAAAGGGGACTCCAAATTTGGAGGCACGGAGTGAGCCGGGCTGACTCGTACCCAGATAATAAAAACTGGATACTCCACTCAATAAAATCAGGAACACGAGAGCGAGAAATTGCTTGTCGGCTGCCATCTTTACTGCATCTTGAACGGGTTGTTTTTATTCATCACTTTTGACACTAATTAACTTTCTTGAGCAATACCTGCCACGCACGATCTTGTTTTAAGGTCTCGAGATGAGTCGCTCCGATCTCCGGGCACATAGGAGGGATCGCCTCCATCGACGTAGGATTATCAATCAATACTGACACAACGTCGCCTTCGTTAGCGGAACTCATTGCTTTTCGAGTCATCAGTTGGGGGCGGGGACATGAATCACCCAAACAGTCAACCGTCGTTGAAACTTGAACCTGTGATCCATCACTTAGCGCGACTGGACTTTGTCCATCTGTCGACGTCTCGTTATCCGTTTTCTTTTTACTAAAAAGTCCCATTCATTCCTCACCTTTAAATTTATCTACGATCAACGCAGCACTCTAAATTGATTCCACCCCGGCACTACCCTGCTGCTTTGCCTCCTTTCTCTTTATCGCCTGATAGATGTAAAAAAGAACCGCAGCCTGAATGAGGCCAAACACGATAGCCGGAATGCCGGTCTTCTCCTGCAGGGTCTCCGCATTGGAAAATCCGAGCTGGAGTCTCTCTAAAGACAGTTCACCCGTCATTGCTGAGGGCGCCGGTGGCCAATATAAAAAAGACCAAATCAGGGAAAAAAGAAACATACCAATAAAAGTAAACAAGAGCGCCCAGACAGCCCCAAAGTTACCCTCACCTGCTTTAACCCAGGTAGACACGGTGCAAGCGCCTGCCAGCACCATTCCCGTTCCAAAAAGAAATAATCCGAGCACCTGATTAAGGCCGACATCAAAACGCATGGGATTACCCGCGCCGATAGAAATAAATCCCGTGAACCCAATTGTTAACACCATCATCGCAACCAGTAGCGCCTTCGTATTCCTAAAGGTTTTAAAAAGCATGGCGTCTCGTAGGGCGGCGGTATTGCAAAACCTTGATCGTTGTACAAGAAGTCCCACAACTGATCCAAAAACAAACGCAATTAAACACTCGGCGACCGGAGACATCATTACCCCTCCAAAACTCTTTTATAGATGAGAGAGCCAAACCAAGCGCCTGCAATGATTCCACTCATTGAGAGATAGCCACCAAGATTTAACTCAGGGGTAAGCCCAAAAAAAGTGCTAACGTTACAAACAAACGCAAGGCGAATACCGATACCCATCAACAATCCGCCAATGGTGATCATGACCCACTCAGACAGTCGTTTAGGGAAACGCCAGAAAAACTCCTTACTCGCAACCGCTCCCACTATCGCCCCGAACAGCATTCCGAGAGAGATATAAATTTTCCAATACCCTGCATCAGGCTTAAATACCTCCTGCCAAAACGGGATCTGATTAATCGAATCGCCAATAAAAAACTGGGCAATTAACCCCGTCATCATGGTTTCCCCTCCACCAACTGTCCAGGCACCGACGAGCAGGAAAAGAAAAATATCCAGTATCGCAATTGCGCTAAGCGCGATTACCGGATCGAGGGTCTTTCGAAAAAACTCCATAAAAAAATATCTATTTACATAATTAAATTAACGTGACTAAATATCTCTAGAAATCATGAGATAGCGGTGGTATTTATTGCTTACATTTTCACTGATCGCTGAATTTTACTAACTATGTCAATTTTTATTACATCAGACAGCGCACTCGCACATATGTTTAATGCGTGCACAACGGAACAAATCAACGAATTCATTCCCGAAAAGCGAAGTCTCAGAATTCACGGACAATCCACAACGGTTCGATTGGAACGAGCGTTCTGGAACGTTTTAGAAGAAATTGCGAGTGACCATGACCTGACCGTGGCGGGCGTCATTCAAGAAGTTGCTGATCATTGCCTGGTTGCGAACGATAAAAACCTCGCATCATGCCTTCGAGTCATTTGCCTTAAATACTTAAATATTTACTCCCAGCCTGAGTCCCTACTCGGGGAGAATAGAAACGCGAGAAACGCCTAGTTTTTATTTCCTGAAAGAGTATTCCCGAAGCGCTTTCCCGCGTTATTGCCAACCACGCCGCCATTTTTTTGTATCCTGAAGTTCTAAAGGCGTAACGTGATAAGTAATTCCAGACATCACACTCCTCAACGTGTGGGTGGTCAAACGATCCGCATCTGCCTTCCTTGCCCCAATTAACTCGAAGTGTTTTTCTTTATTATGAGGCGACACTGCAGTCCATTTCGAACCAATCAGTTTCTGTTGCTTACCTTGAATTTTCATCAGAAAACCATGCTGTGTAGAAACGGTCGTCAAAAATGAGATGATCACGCCGCCCTACACGGTGACATACAAGACCCGTGCTATCGTCCTTCTCATAACATTAAGGGAGTAACTTGTGGCAAAAAAAATAAAAGCGAGGATCGATCCTGTTGAGTCTCAACTGCGTTTTGAGGCTAACTTTTATGGCGACTGGTACAGTGAATCAGTACTGGCCGCTTACCTCTCGGAACAATCTGCTGATGCGTCAACATCTCCTCTAGTCCAACCCGATCTTGACGACAGCTCGGATCAAAAAACGGTCGTAAAAAAGTAGGGTAACCGCTCAACGCTCGCCTAGAAGTTTTTTCTTTACGTCCTCGTCGAGAGGAGTGATGCCAACCCAAGGCGCGAGAATCAGCATCGCCGCGTGTTCTTGATCTGTCTGTTCAAGCAGCACCCCATTGAGTTTGACCGAGGTAATATCGCCTTTGGTTTCGAAGGTTAGACGATCTCCTTTTTCTACATCTGGCGTTGTCTCCAATATCCACCGTATTGAATTCTGATATCTTGAATCCGAAAAACTTTTCAGACCTTCTTCCCAGCCCATGTGGGAATATTTCCGAGCAACATCCCGGACATATTCGAGCTCGAGCAACCTCTCGTTGTCAGCGCCCTCAAAAAATCTGGCGATGTAGACATCTAAACCAAAAGGACCAATTTCAACAAGCGCCTCTCCCTGCAGTTCAAGTGAGTTATCACCCGAGTCGAGTGCGAGACTGGGAACCGAAAGGACTGACATCGCGATGAGGGCGCCCGCCTGAACAACCCAAACCATCACCCCTTTAAGGGCCATCTTCAAGACATCAATGCCTGACAGTGGGACAGCCGTTTGAAGCGTCGATCCGCAAACTTTCGATAAAGGATTTTAGCAATCTGGTATACCCCAGGAAGCTTTACAACTATGCCCAGCACCCTCCACCTCGGAATCGCTCGCCACAACACAGCAAACGCATCGACACCAGAAAATAACTGACCGCTCTGATTTTGCACATGAAGTGACTTAAGAGCCTCAATCTGTGAAACACCTAATCGCTGGAGACGATCGGTCGATTTTGTAACGTCTACCCAAGTAAACACCCCTTTTGGGACAATCTTTTTGTAATGGCCTATTTCAGCACTACAAAGACTACATTTCCCATCAAAAAAAACGGTAATCATATTTTTACTCACGACTGTATTGGATAACCCAAATTAGAAAAAACCAATCTCTCGAACACTGATATCTGCGGCGTGATCCCGACCGAATGCCACAATGCCGATCGAGCGGATATCTCCGCCTGAGATATTTGTAGGCAATAGCCAGCTAGACCCGTTGAATTCCCCAATCGATATCCGAGTTTCGCGCCATTGATCTGAGGTGGCAAACTCCGCTTGGTAATACTGCCACGGCAACACTGTCCATTTGGTCCGAATGTGCACAAAATACTTTTCGCCGTTACCTTTGACGGTTAGATAAACACCCGAGATATTTTTCGTCGTCAGATTCGATACGTCTCGCCTGATTTGAATGAATCCGCCGTTATTCGCAGTACTCACATCTCCCGTCATTTGAACTTGAGGCGCTACACCCTCTAGTGAAACCGAAGCTTCACCGGACGACACTCCACCCATTACCTGATCGCTTACAAACTGCCAGTCGTTGGCTGAGGTCGGCGACCAAAGACTGGGTTCTTCTTTATCTGCACGAGTCATAAGCGAAAAGCACGCAAGCGTGGAAGCAAGAATAAAACGATTTATCTGAATAGCCATAGCAACATCGTAGTCGGCACGTGGTTGATGCAATGTGAATCCCAAAATGCCTTTCCTTCCATCGTCTGTTCAGAACAAACCACGAACTGAGTCGCCTCAAGGTCTATAATAATTGATGCCTTAGTTATAGTTTGAAACCAAACAAAAAGGTCCAGCATGAATTCGAGCCACCAAGAATTGATCGCAATAAACAGCGCCTTCTACGATGCATTCTCAAACGGAAAATCGACAGAGATGTCTGAAATTTGGTCGGAAAACGAAAATATCTCGTGCATCCACCCCGGATGGGGGTCAGTTGTTGGTCGGATTGCCGTGATTCGAAGTTGGCAGAGTATTTTGGCCAACCCACCCAAAATTCATTGTGCGAACCCTCAAACTTTTATCAACGATCACTCAGGCTATGTAATCTGCTTTGAAGAAATCGGGAATAACAGGCTCATCGCAACCAATATTTTTCACTATGAAAAATCGGGATGGAAGCTTGTGCATCATCAGGCCGGTGTTACTCGCCCAATTGATCGTAGTGAAAAATCTTCGAAAAAACTGATACACTGATTCGAAGAGCGTGGAAAGCCCTGCGAGATTCATGCGGATGCAGCATGGCTATCCTGCACATAAAAAGAGGGATTTTCCTCCAGTCCACAACTTTGCTCGCGAGAATGGCTTTTAGACGCCTGCGTTTTTCAAACCCTACCCAAGGAGGAATAGAGTATGAAAAAAGGAATTATTCACCTCACATTAACGATAGTCGTTATTTTAATATTTTATGCGCTATACAAAGGATTAATTTAGCCGCCTGATTATCTTTCGTAACACGGCATTTTGAGGCGCAACTATCCGATTTAGCGATAACCCTCCTCGTCGTTAATTATCACAAATCGGATAAAACTGGGGCGGCTGCGCTTAGATGTTCACTGCCGTATCGAGACCGCTACTCTCGCCCGGGGTGGCGAGGCGCCGCCTTAACGCCTCAGGCCGTTTGGGTATAGATTCATCTGCGTCGACGTCATCTGGTTCATAATCCCAGACAGATAGATTAGACCCTTAAATTAGCGGCTTCGGATCCCCAACGATTTTGAAAAGACAAATTTTCTCGGCAATCGGCATCGCAGTTTTTGCTTTCGCCGGACATCAGATTTGGCAGCACAGTTTCTCATCGGAAGAAGTTAGTCAACGACCCGACCGTAGAGCGAGTCAGATCATAATGGTCGAAAGCGCGTCAGTTGGAATCAAAAATCTCGATCAAATGATCGAAGCAGTGGGCACCACGAAGGCTCTTCGCTCAATTGAGGTAACCCCTCTTTCTTCGGGACGTGTAGAAGAAGCCTATTTATCTACACGCGCGCCCGTCAAAGCCGGTTCATTGTTATTAAAACTTGACTCGGTTATCGAAGAGGCGAATGTCATGGAGGCAAAAGCAAAGCTGGAGGAGGCCTCGAGAGCGTTACAACGTTCTGACACGCTACAACAATCCAATGGAATGTCAGAGGCCGCTATTGACGGTCTTCGGGCGCAATCCAAAATTGCGCTCGCAGCCCTTAAGCGTGCGCAAAAAAATCTAGATGATCGCTCGATTCGCGCGCCATTTAACGGCCTTATTAGCCTCTCAAGTATCGAAAAGGGATCCCGAATAAAAGAGGGTGATGTAATCGCGACACTCGACGACCTCTCTCAAGTTGTTGTGGAATTTTCTGTTCCAGAAAATCTTTATGGAATGTTATCACTCGGAAACACGATCCGTGCCCATGCAGCGGCTTTTCCGAAACGAAACTTTGTTGGAGAAATCATAGCGATTGACTCACGGATTGAGTCGACCTCGCGCTCGTTTAAAGTTCGCGCCGTTATCGACAATCCGGATCTCGCACTTCCGGCAGGTATGTTTATTCATGTCAGTATCATTGCTGACAATCAAGAAGCCTTGGTGATTCCTGAAGAAGCCGTTATCACCGAAGTTGGCGAACAATTTGTATTCCTACTGACACCCGGTGATGATCCAGAAATTTTTCAGATAGAAAAACGCCGCGTCTCGCTTGGCAGAAGGACCTACGGGCTTGTCGAAATAACTGATGGCCTTTCTGAAAAAGAAGAAGTGGTAACACGAGGCCTTCAGAAAGTCAGACATAAATCATCAGTAAAGAAAATTGATCCCGACACGGACGCGTCACTCGACACCGGAGAATGAGCAAATGCCGAGGACCGGTTATTCACTATCTGAAATCGCTATTCGACGCCCCGTCACCACAATTGTTGCCAGTTTACTAATTATTACCGCAGGCATTGCGTCCCTGCAGTCCATACCGATTCGTGAGCTACCTGATGTTGATGCCAGTGTCGTCACCGTCACCACTCGCTATCAAGGCGCTTCACCTGAAGTGATTGATACCGAAATTACAGAAGTCATTGAAAGTGCGGTCTCGGGAGTGTCAGGTGTCGATTCCATCAGTTCTCAAAGTCGTCGGGGTCGAAGTCGAACGGTAATTCAGTTTTCGCCTGGACGAAATATTGATGAAGCTGCAAACGATATTCGAGATGCCGTGGGTCGTGCTCGACGATCCTTGCCAGAAGATATCGAAAATCCAGCTGTCGTAAAAAACGATAGCGATGCAGACCCGGTCATGAGGATTGCCGTTGCTTCGAGCAAGCACTCCCCTGAACAAATCACGGACTACGTGGAGCGGTATATCGTAGATCATCTGTCGACTCTAGATGGTGTTGCAAAGGTCGACGTTCGAGGGGAACGTCGTTATGCCATTCGAATTTGGCTTGACAGAAGGGCCATGGCAGCAAGGAACCTCACCTCATCCGATGTTGAAGTCGCTATTCGTCGAAGTAATCTCGAGTTGCCCGCTGGGGACATCACGTCGAGTCAGAGAATGCTCGAGGTTCGTCTGGATGGAAGACTCACCGATCCTGAAGATTTTGCGGAAATTGTGATCCGCAAGATCAATGACTACCCGGTCCGCCTTAAAGATATCGCCCGAGTCGAGAGGGGCGTCGAAAACGATGATCTCATCATTCGTGCGAACGGTCGTAATGCCGTGGGCATGTCGGTATTACGACAAAGCCAAGCTAATACGATGACGATCTCAAAGTATGTTCGGGACGAAATAAAGATCATTTCTAAGACTTTGCCCGACGGTATGGAAATTATTATCGGCTCTGACGATGCGCTTTTTATAACGGCGTCCATCCGTGAGGTCTTAATTGCGCTCGCCATTTCGCTGCTTCTCGTCGTCGCGGTAATTATTATTTTTCTGCGATCCTTTAAGGCCGCTCTGGTTCCAATCGTGACAATACCCGTAGCATTGATCGGGTGCATCGGAATCATCTATGCCCTCGGATTCTCAATTAACGTGATCACGCTTTTGGCTTTGCTTCTCGCGATCGGCCTCGTGGTTGATGACGCGATCGTCGTTTTAGAGAACATCAAACGGCGTATAGATAATGGAGAATCCAGTCATACGGCTGCAGTGAACGGAACCCGTCAAGTGACTTTTGCGGTGCTTGCGACATCAATCACGCTCATTGCCGCTTTTATTCCAATATCCCTCCTTGAAGGACAGGTTGGAAAATTATTCAGTGAATTTGGACTCATCATGGCCGCGGCCGTTGTGATTTCGACTTTCGTTGCCTTAAGTCTCTGCCCCATGATGGCGTCACGTATTCTCAATAACAAATCGACTGAAACAGAAAATAACGCACCTAAAACAAATATTGCCGAGGACAACCCGCTGCCTCAGTCACGCTTGCACTCGTCCTATCGCTTTGGGTTGAATTTCTCAATCAAATCGCCAGTTATCGTCATTAGTTTGGCGTTGGCGTTCAGTTTGGGTGCGGTTAGTTTGTACCTTACCCTGCCACGGGATCTGGTCCCTCGGGAGGATCGTGGCGTGACTTTTATCCCGATGACTGCGCCTCAGGGATCGACCCAAGCGTACACCGACTCCCAATCAAAAATTATTGAAAAAAAGCTCAAACCCTTTCAGGAGGACGGCAGTATTCAAACCGTCTACACCATAATCGGTTGGGGTAATCGACCCTATCGGGGTTTTGTCGTTATGCGTCTAGCGCACTGGGATGACCGAGATCAAACCCAGGCTGAGATTATTAAAAAAATCAGGCCCATCACCAGAGATCTCATTGGTGTGAGAGCGGGTGTCGCAAGCCCGGCCGGCCTGGGACTCCGAGGTAACTCAACACCCTTAAGAATAGTGGTTGGGGGTCCCGATTTTGATGAGGTGAAACGCGCGGCTAGCGAACTCCTGGCGTATGCACAAGAGAATGAAGATCTTATCAATCCACGCATGGACTACGAAGAGAATCAACCGCAGATCAATCTCATTCTCGATCGCCAAAGAGCAAATGATCTGAATGTCAGTGTGGAAGAAGTTGCGCTTACGCTTCAATCACTTTTTGCCTCAAAGAAGGTGAGTACTTATATCGATCGTGGCCGGGAATACCCTGTCATTATTCAGGCTGAACGCAAAGACCGGCGAGATCTCAACAGCCTGTCAAATGTTTTCGTGCGTTCGGGTAACGCGACGACCGGCTCACCCTCTCTTGTGCCGCTGAGTGTTCTGGTCTCGACAAGCGAGAGTGCTGCGGCTGCGGAGCTGCGCCGCTATGATCGATTGCCGTCAATAACCCTCTCTGCCGGCTTGGCTCCTGACTACACGCTGGGACAAGCACTTGATTACATGGAAAGCGGTGCTGTCGATGCATTGCCCGCTAGCGTCAAAATGTCTTACTCCGGACAGTCCAAAGTATTTAAAAGTACTTCTGGCGGTGCCATGGTGAGTTTTGCTTTTGCCTTGCTTATCGTATTTTTAGTATTGGCAGCCCAATTCGAAAGCTTTATCTATCCTTTTGTGATTATTCTCGCGGTGCCGCTTGCAATTGCGGGCGCGATCTACTCGCTGACTGTTATGGACCTTTCGCTCAACGTGTATAGCCAGATTGGCATTATTCTTCTAGTGGGGTTGATGGCCAAAAATGGGATTTTGATCGTCGAATTTGCGAATCAACTTCGGGCTGGCGGATACTCGATAC
>JABHUE010000153.1 GCA_018672825.1 Pseudomonadota bacterium
ATAATAGCGAATCCAGTACCCGTCATAGAAAATATGCGGACGATCGTTAATATTTTTCCGCGAGCCGTTTTTGATACTTGTGCTCATAAGATGAAGGTTTGGGTCTATTGCGGAGCGCGCGCCGAATTGTACGCTCCCACAACAGCGTAGGAAACCCATCAGTCGAAATTAGTAAATCGCGGGCCGTCCCGAGGCAACCGCCGTGACGCGGGCTTCAAAAAACACCGTAGATTCAGAGTCCGGATCATCGACTTCGTCAAGATCATGATGAGAAATGACGCGAATTTCAGATGCACCTGCGCCCTGCGCTCGTTCGTTCGCTATCTGATGGGCGGCACGTTCGGCCGCGTCCAACGCTTTGGACAAGCGCGGATAGTCTTCTGGACCATTGGGAAGGAAGACGCGAAATACTCCCTGACTCGGTTGGGTAATGGTAATTTGCGCACGCTGAACAACGCTGCTGGCGACGGCGCCAATCGCGTTGGCCACAGATCCGTGACTTGGTAATGCTAGTTGGATATCAAATTTTTCTGCTACCGCGGGATAGTAAAGATTTGCAGGCGCACCTACTGCGACTAACGTCCGCTGTGTGTCTACTTTGAGCGAGAACAAGCCGCTATCAATGTTACTTGTGTCCGTGATCCAGTCACTGAAGATCTGGGCGGTGCGGTTACGATCTTTCTCATCGGTTGCATTTGGGTCTGTCGCCAGGCAGGCCGAGACCAGAGTCGAACAGATTGCTTTGATCACGTGCTCTTCAATTGCCTGACTGGGACCAACCGGATCGTCCTCGGGAAATTGTCCCCACCCATAGATTTGACGCATTTGCTTAGCCCAGATGACCGCTGATATTTTGGAAGCTTGCGTCGACCAGTGATTACTTTTCCCAAGTACGTGAGCCGCGTCGGTGGGAGTAAAGCCGCTGTAAATCGCGATCCCATCTCGGACGAGTCTTGCGGCGGCTCTGGCGAGATCTCGGTCTGAATTCGCAAGCGCTTCTAGGTCCACTGGACCTTCTGCAAGTCGCCGCCAGACTTCTTTCTCGTCTTCTGTAAATCTCAGCCGT
Source organism: Pseudomonadota bacterium (assembly GCA_018672825.1). GTDB lineage: Bacteria > Pseudomonadota > Gammaproteobacteria > Arenicellales > UBA868 > UBA868. The sequence goes on from JABHUE010000153.1 coordinate 1,067, forward strand.
TGACTGGATTCTGCGAAAAGTGGAACAGCGAATCTAATGCTTCTGGGATTGACTGGTCCACGTTCTCGAGTCTCGAGCAACTTCAGGGTATCGGGATAATGATGGGCGAGAAGACTCATGGGAACGACGCGGCGAGGCCCAATTGCGAGACCCACACCCCCTTGAAAGCGGGCTTCACTATCGCCTCCGAGCCCAATTGAAAACACACGTACGGCTTCAACCATGGGTCGCCAGTCCCCAATAACGGTCGCCTCAGCGCTTATGACGGGACGACCGTCCGTAACAATTGCAATATCGGTTGTGGTGCCCCCCATGTCAGCGATGATTGCGTTGTCATGACGGCTTATTTGTGCGGCCCCCATGACACTTGCCGCGGGTCCTGAGAGAATGGTTTCCACCGGTCGTTGAAGGGCTGCTGAGGCGCTTATTAATGAGCCATCTCCCTTAACCATCATTAACGGCGCGCGAATTTGACGAATCTCGAGAATAGATTCGATAGCACGAATTAACTCATCAATATAGGGGATGAGGGAAGCGTTAAAAGCAACAGTCAGGGCTCTTCTTGGTGCATCAAGTCTTGAGGCAAGTTCATGTCCGCAGGTCACGGGTTTATTGCTTACTGATCGTACGAGATCCTGGAGCGCGAGTTCGTGCTCGGGATTTCGAACTGCGAACATGCTGGAGATTCCGAAAGCTGCAACATCATCCTGCCGAGACTTGATAATTATGCGAGCCGCTTCCAAGTCAAGAGGAGACTGTTCGACCCCGCTCGCATTGTGCCCACCTGTCAAAATCTCGCAGTAACCCCCTCGGACGATTTTCTCAAGTTGAGCTCGATTAACTTGATGTGTGTTGTAGCCCGCAAGCAGCAGGCAGACCGGTGTTCCTCGACCCTCAACCACTGCGTTAGTGGCTAAGGTTGTTGATAAGGAAACAAGCGAGACATGATCTAACTTTTCGGCTGGAAGCTGATTTAGTGCGTTATTGATGCCATGACTCAACGAGTGATGCGTGGTCAAGGATTTGCCCGTACCGACGACACTCCCGTTCTCGGCTAACAGCACCGCATCCGTATAGGTGCCACCGGTATCAATGCCTAAACGCAGAGAGTTCATAGTCAAGAGCCGATCAGTTAACGGTAAAACCAATTGTTTTTGCCACTGGGAATCTTATCTCAGCCCCCGTATTGATAAAAACCACGGCCGGTTTTACGGCCAAGATATCCCGCATCGACCATTTGTTTCAGGAGCGGGCAGGGACGGAATTTCGAGTCTCCGAATTCCTCATGGAGCACATTCATAACCCAGAGACAGACGTCCAATCCAATCATGTCTGCAAGCGCAAGTGGACCCATGGGATGAGCGGCACCCAGTTTCATTGCAGCATCAATGTCTTCGGCTTGAGCAAGACCTTCATAAAGAATAAACACCGCTTCATTAATCATGGGAACAAGCATCCGGTTCACAACAAAGCCTGGACTATCTTTTACACTGACGGGGGTTTTGCCAAGGCTGTTGGCAAGAGTTTCAATTGCGTTATAAGTCTTATCTGAGGTCTGGAGCGCTCGGATGACCTCTACGAGTGCCATGAGCGGAACCGGGTTGAAAAAATGCATGCCAACGACTCGGTCTGCTCGGCCACTGGCTGCCGCTATTCGAGTGAGTGACAACGATGAGGTATTTGTTGCCAGAATGGTGGAATCTGGACAAATTTCATTAAGTTGAGTGAAAACCCCAAGTTTTATTTCGATATTTTCACTGGCAGCTTCGATGACAAGATCGCGGTCTGTCATTGCATTGATATCGGTTGTTGTTTTTAGGCGAGCTAATGCAGCCTCATAATCCGCTGTACTAATTTTTTCTTTACCAACAAGTCGCTCAAGGCTTTTCTGGATCGTCTTCATCCCGTTATCAAGTGGAGCCTGCGCAATATCTTGCATGACGACGTCAAAGCCGCATAGCGCGCAAGTCTGAGCAATACCGTTTCCCATTGTTCCGGCGCCGATTACACCAATATTTTTTAATGTCATTAAAATTAGGCCTCAAATAGGTTGTTACAATCAAAGAGCCGCAAGGCTACCCGAAAACTGTTTATGATGAAATAGATATTTTCGAAAGAATTCCAATCTCATTTGCGACCCAGAGGGGGTTTACAGAACGTTATGGAAAGCATCTCCTTAATTCAACATTTGGTTGGATACAACACGGTGTCGAGAGATAGTAATCTGCCACTAATTGATTTTATTCAAAATTACCTTTTTGATTTGGGCGTGGACTCCCGTCGCGTGCTGAGTCAGGATGGAAAAAAATCGAATTTGATTGCGACCGTCGGCCCTCAGGACGAGGGCGGTGTGGTGCTTTCAGGACATACGGACGTTGTGCCCGTTGATGGTCAAGAGTGGTCCTCGGATCCGTTCGTAATCCGCAGGGATAACGGCCGGCTTTATGGCCGCGGCAGTTGTGATATGAAAGGATTTATTGGGATAGCGCTGTCAAAGTTGCCCGAAATGAAATCGCTAACGAGACCGATTCATTTCGCCTTGTCCTATGATGAAGAGGTCGGCTGCTTAGGCGCTCCCGATATGATCGATGTGATAAGTCAAGAATTACCTGCTCCGTTGGGCGTGATCGTGGGTGAGCCAACGAGTATGCGCGCAGTGACAGGGCATAAAGGCATTGTTGCCCTTCGGACAACGGTAAAAGGATTCGAAGCGCATTCAAGCCAGACTCACCGGGGCGTGAGTGCTGTGATGACGGCTGCCCGACTCGTGAACCATCTTGATGGGGTTGCGAATCGTCTGGCGGATGAAACTCCGCGGGATAATGGATTTGAGCCTCACGCCACTTCGGTCCATGTCGGCGTTATCAATGGGGGAACGGCGTTGAATATTATTTCCGGGCAATGTCAGTTCACATGGGATATCCGCAATCTTCCGGGAGATGATCCTCAACGATTGATTGAGAATTTTGAGAAATTCTGTGCTGACGAGATATTGCCAACAATGCGAGCGCGCCACAGCGCGTGCAGCATTAACACCCGAGTTCTGGCGCGTTGCCCCGCTTTCGAAGACGCCTCAAATCCTATTTTGAGTTTGGTGCAGGGATTGACCGGTAATTTAGAAACAAGCAAGGTTGCTTATACAGCAGAGGCTGGGCAGTATCAGGGGGCTGGTTTTCCAACCGTGTTGTGTGGGCCGGGTTCAATTGATCAGGCACACCAGCCGGATGAATATCTCGAGTCTTCAGAAGTAGAGAACGGGGAGCATTTTATCGATTCGTTGATTGCTAACCTTTCCGTTAAGAAATAGGCATTTTTTCTAACTTGTACTTTTGCGCTCGAAGTAATTGTCCAGAAATTTTTCAAAACCGACTGTGTCACTCTCCTCTATTTCTTGTGCCTTTTTTATTGACTCATCTGCACTTTCTTTCAGAGATTGATTCCAGGCTGGATCAATTTCGGCAATTTTAAAATTTTTCTCGTGGTACTCAGCCTGAGTCTTGGCAAAGTAAAAAAAGGTATTGTCGTGTTTCTTGATTTCTTCAAACGCTCTGGCGGATGGCGTTGCCGATGGATTTTCAAACAGGTTTTTATAATAAGCGAGTGCATTACAGTACCCGCTATCGTATTGGTCCATTAACTCTGCAATCGGGGCCAACCGCTCCACAAGACCTAATCCGCACCGGTCAATGGAGCACTGACTGCCGTCCGCAAGCGTAATACGCAGTTCGGGGTCTCGCCCGCGTTCTGCAACCTGATTGCGAGTGTGGCGTAGGCGATTAAATTCTTCCAAGTCCATCATGGGGCTAGCTTCAAGCAAGCAGGAGATCATCATTAGGTCTAGGAAACGGATGCCGTCCTCGCTAATGCCAACCGGCAGGAAAGGATCTAGATCGAGCGACCTGAGTTCGATGTATTCCACGCCACGTGACCGAAGAGCATGGCTTGGTCGTTCGCCTGATTTAGCGATTCGCTTGGGCCGCATTGACGCATAGTATTCGTTCTCAATTTGCAACAACGAGTCGTTAAGCTGGCGATATTCACCGTCGACTTGAATGCCAATTTTTTGATAGGGGATGTAGGATTCACTGGTGGCTTTAATCAGAGACTCTGTGTATTCATCTAAACTGTTTAAACTCAGATGCACGGAATCTTGAGCAACGCTGCGATAGCCCAGATCGGTCAATCGTAGACTGGTCGCAAATGGGAGACAGTAACTATGATCGCCCAGCGGCTGAAGGTGGTGCTCGCGGCCTTCAAGGAAGGTGCCGCATACCGCCGGTGATGCACCAAATAGATAGGGTATCGCCCAGTCTGAACGGTAAAAGTTGCGCATGAGTCCGAGATATTCTTGAGACTTAAAATCACGAAGGGGGATCGTAGACCCTTTTATCTGCCGATAGCATTGCCAAAATGTTTCATCAAGCGAGAAGTTAAAGTGGATGCCTGCAATCGTCTGCATGAGTTTTCCGTAACGATGCCCAAGCCCCTCGCGATAGACGACTTTCATCCGGCCCGCATTCGATTGACCGTAGTCGGCAATGGGAATGCTCTTTTCACCGTGTAAAATGCAAGGCATGCTGTTAACCCAAAGTTTTTCTTCCCCAATATTTCGGTAGGTGAATCCGTGAAGACCGGTAAGGAATTGGATAAGATCGGGGATGTTTTTGATAACAGGTGTAACAAATTCGAGCAATGCTTCTGAGTAGTCTGTAGTGATGTGCGGGTGAGTGAGCGCGGCGCCTAAGGTATGCGGGTGAGGCGTTTGCGCAAGGACTCCATCGTTATCAATCCGGAGACTTTCTTTCTCGAGGCCGCGACGGATCGACTCAGATAAGAGCCCCGGAGTGGAGTGGTCGATCTCGGCTAGGCGTTGCGTTAAATTTTCATGCACGTCAGTTTTTATCCTCTAGAAAATGGATTTCGTCAAAAAATGAATGTTTTTCAAAGAGATCTAAATATTCCAACTCCGGGTCGCGGTTTTGTTGATATTTCTTGTTTTATTGAGAAACTATTGGTTGAATCTAGGATTGCGGTAGGGTTATGCCATATTTTCTGTATGCATACCAGCGCTTCGCTTACGATTACGGAGAATGCTGATCCTAGCGTGCATGTTGACTTACTTCACTTTATGAAGGAACTTGTTCCAGACGGTAGTCCTGTTTATACGCATCGTAGTGAGGGTGATGATGATTTGCCCGCACACGTTCGAAGTGTACTGACAGATTCATCTCTTACCGTACCGATCACTAATGGGCGCTTGAATCTGGGCATCTGGCAGGGCATTTATTTATTAGAGCACCGCTACAAGCCCGCCTCGAGAGACATTTGCGTCACAATTACGGGCAAAGATGCGGATGGAACAAAATCTTAAAAAAATGAACAACTCCGATTATCGATTTTGCGTGGCGCCAATGATGGATTGGACTGACCCGCACGAGCGATATTTTCTGCGATTGATTTCTCGGCGTGCTCGCCTGTACACCGAGATGGTAACGACGGGCGCTGTTATTTTTGGAGATCGAAATCGATTTCTTGCGTTTTCTGCAGAAGAGCACCCGGTTGCGTTGCAGTTAGGCGGGAGCAATCCCCGCGACATGGCGCTGTGTGCAAGATTGGGAGAAGATGCTGGTTTCGATGAAATCAACGTCAACGTGGGATGTCCCTCAGATCGTGTGCAGGCGGGTCGCTTTGGTGCTTGTCTGATGCGTGAACCGCGACTCGTTGCCGAATGTATTAATGAGATGCGTGCTCGGGTCAGTATTCCTGTCACCGCAAAGTGCCGAATTGGAGTTGATCGATCTGATTCTTATGAAGAGCTTTGTGAATTCACCCAGCAAATTTCTGATGCGGGTTGTGAAGTCCTGATCGTGCACGCCCGAAAGGCGTGGTTATCCGGGTTAAGCCCAAAAGAGAATCGCGAAATTCCGCCTTTAAACTATCCGCGAGTCTATGAATTAAAAAGACAGTTCCCAGAACTTACTGTTGTTATCAATGGTGGAATTACGACTCTTGATGAAGCCGCCTGCCATCTCTTTCAGGTCGATGGCGTAATGGTGGGGCGTGCGGCTTATCAAAATCCATGGAGTTTGCAGGCAGTTGATGCGCGAATATTTGGTGATTCTTGGGCGCCTGTTTCGCGATGGGACGTGCTTGATTCTTACAAGAGTTATATAGGCCGACAATTAGAGTCTGGCGTTCCATTAAAACGGTTAGCTCGTCATCTGCTGGGACTGTTTCAAGGTCAGCCCGGCGCAAGGATTTGGAGACGCACCCTGTCAGAATGCGCTTTTCGAAGTGGAGCGGGGATGGATGCGCTTGAAGCTGCGGAAAGAAGTATGGATCCGTTTCGAAAATCTGGCATTGAAAGCGTGGTTGATCCTTCACCTAGTACATTGCTAACCGCATGACTCGCACTGTTCGATTTTCGCTTTATGCGATTGCATTATCATTTGTACTGCTGGTGACATTGGCCGGTTGGATCGTTTTCTTCTTTGATGCCTCCAAATTTCGAGAACCCATTTCAAACTTAGTCGAGTCCAGATCGGGCTATCGATTTAGTTTTGATGGCCCGATTCAGATTGATTTTGATTTGGATAAAGGACTTGTTGCTCGTTTAGCAGTTAGCAAAGTGTCGCTAGTCAAGATCGGAGGGGTGACAACCGCGGGTGCGCTTGATATCAATTCCCTATCACTAAATTTAAATTGGACTCAAATTAAGGCAATCTTGAGAGGTGAGCATATTCAAGGATCGGGATCCTTTGTTATTTCCCAAATAGATATTCGGACACTTAGTAATGAACTTGATGTTGACTGGACAATCTTCAATTCCAATGCTTTTCAACAAGCGTCGGGTCGTGGTGATTTTGAAATTAGCAACCGTCAAATTGAAGTAAGAGACTTTCAGTTCCAGATAGCGGATACACAGGTTTCCGGAGCACTGGTAATTAAAGACTGGGAAAAGACGCCATCATCTCAGTTCGAAATATCTATTCCCACTCTTGATATTAGGCATTATCTGCGAACTGACCATCAAAGTTTCCTTGATGGTTTTATTCTCCTCAGTTTGCCCGCGCTCGCGGTTTCAGCGATTGATGTAGAGGGTTTGGTCAGTATCGGTTCGCTGCATTCAGCTGGGATTGTGATGAAGGATGTGCGTGTACCTGTTCACTCAAGAGACGGTCAGGTCGTTTCCTCCCCTGTATCTGCAAAACTTTATGGCGGCTCGATATTAATTGATACGTTAATGTCTCGGGAAGATGACCGCGCTTATTTTTATTCCTATCAACAAATTACTGACATTCAGATTGGGCAGGCGCTAGCGGATATTGGATTAACCGAAATGGTTGAAGCGCGGGCGGATTTAGATTTGGCGCTCGCTTTTTCGTCACAAGATTTAAGTGAAGGAATGACAAGTGCGGACGGAGTTATCTTGTTGACTGGGACCAACGGCAAGTTAAAAGGTTTTGATCTCCAGAGGTTAATTCAACAGTTAACCGAGGGTGATAATGTAGATGCCTCTCTATGGCTTGGAGACGGGTTAACAACCCCGGTCGGCGATTTTTCAGTTTCGGTCAAAGTGGCGAACGGCCGGGTGGAAAGCGAGGATTTAGCGATTGAGATAGCGGATCTTGAAGCGCGCGGTGCAGGACAGTATCGGCTTGAATCAGAACGATTGAATTACCGCTTGTTATTATCACTTGAAGGATCGGACGTTGCCAAGTTGTTGCCTGCGCCCTTGAATTCTGGTCTCATGGTGCTGCCCCTCAAAATCTCCGGAAACCGAGAGAAGCCCGATGTTTCGATTGATATGCCCGCGTTCTTTCAGATACAAATGAATCATTTGATGGGTGGAAGCTCGCCGATCAAAAAGCAGGCAGTTGATCCGGAGTCAGTATCAAAGCTCCGAGTAATCCAAGCGACAGTAAACAAAGGAATTAATGCTTTCGTTACGAATAGATTGTTGGAAGTTGAGGTCAAAGCGGAATGAGACTTTTAAGATTTGGAAAAAAAGGAAAGGAAAGACCGGGTCTGCTTGACCCCGATGGGAAGATTCGGGATCTTGGCGATGTGATAGATGACTTGGGCCCCCGGACTGTTGACCCTAATACAATTGACTTTCTTCGGGCGTTGGACCCTTGGTCTTTGCCTCTGGTCGATAAAGACGTGCGTATAGGAAGTTGCATTAGTCATCCAGGGAAATTTGTTTGCATCGGCCTCAACTATCACGATCATGCTGAGGAAACGGGTATCCCGCCGCCCAGCGAGCCTGTTGTATTTATGAAAGCGGTGAGCTCGATCGGCGGCCCCTATGACGACATCTCTTTGATCCGGGGGTCTACAAAAAGCGATTGGGAAGTTGAACTCGGCATTGTGATAGGCCGTCATGCCAAATACATATCGATTGACCAGGCCGCAGATTATGTAGCAGGTTTCTGTCTGATCAATGATTTGTCAGAACGAGAGTGGCAGCTGGAACGGGGAGGCAATTGGTCAAAGGGCAAGTCTGGTGATGGGTATGGTCCTGTGGGTCCATGGTTGGTCACAAAAGAGGATGTTATTGATCCCCAGAAGCTTGAAATGTGGCTGGAGGTAAATGATAAGCGAATGCAACGAGGAACGACCGCCGACATGATTTTTCCAGTTACCGAGATTGTGGCCTATCTCAGTCATTGCATGAGTCTTAATCCAGGCGATATTATTGCGACTGGAACTCCTGCGGGCGTCGGCCTAGGGCGCAACCCGCCGCGGTTTCTTTGCGATAATGACGAGCTTCGATTGGGGATTACAGGCCTTGGCGAGCAGTCTTACCGGATTCTTAAAGATGATATTTAAAAAGATCAGATTAGTCTCTGGATCTTTTCAAGGTGTGTTGAGTGACGGCAACTCGATAACCTGCTTTTTACTGATGTCGTATATGGAGAAATTTCATGAGTGAAAAACTAAACAAGGTGAGTTCCCGAATTACACAGCCTCGCTCTCAGGGTGCGTCCCAGGCAATGCTTTACGGCACTGGCATGACGCGAGAAGACATGGATAAAGCGCAGGTTGGAATCGCGAGTATGTGGTGGGAAGGAAATACTTGCAATATGCATCTGAATGATCTTGCCGAGAGAATTGGAGAGGGGGTTACAGAGGCGGGTCTTGTGAGTATGCGGTTCAACACAATTGGCGTGAGCGACGGCATTTCAATGGGCACCTCTGGGATGCGTTATTCGCTTCAGTCTCGTGATTTGATTGCAGATTCGATTGAGACGGTGATGGGTGGACAGTGGTATGACGCGCTTGTGACTGTGCCGGGGTGCGATAAAAATATGCCGGGCTGCTTAATGGCGATGGGTCGAGTCAACCGACCGGCGCTAATGGTTTATGGGGGAACGATCAAGCCGGGACACGCAAATAATCAAGTCGTTGATATCGTCTCCGCGTTTCAGAGTTACGGACAATATCTTGCTCAGTCAATTGATGACGGCGAGCGCCAGGAGATTGTAAATCAAGCTTGCCCTGGGGCGGGCGCTTGTGGTGGCATGTACACTGCAAATACCATGGCGAGTGCGATTGAAGCGATGGGTATGTCGTTACCTTTTAGTTCGTCAACTCCGGCGGTGACCCCAGAAAAGCTTGAAGAGTGTTTTCAAGTGGGAGGGGCCGTCCGAAATTTGCTCGAGCTTGATCTGCGGCCTCGCGACATTATGACTCGAGAGGCATTCGAGAACGCGATGGTAATGGTTTCGGCTTTAGGGGGCTCCACAAATGCTGTGCTTCATTTGATCGCAATGGCGCGATCAGTGGACGTCCCCCTGGGGATTGATGACTTTCAATCTGTTAGTGATCGCATTCCGTTCCTTGCGGATCTCAAGCCAAGCGGTCTTTATGTCATGGAAGACTTGCATACCGTCGGCGGGATTCCAGCCGTAATGCGCTTCTTAATCAAGGAAGGCTTGATGTCAGGCGATTGCATGACTGTCACGGGCAAGACCATTTCAGAAAACCTAGAGAAGATCCCCGATTTAAGCCAGGGACAGAAAGTGATCCATTCGCTGGCGAATCCTATTAAGGAAACAGGCCATATTCGGATCCTCAAGGGCAATCTTGCACCCGGTGGCTCAGTTGCAAAAATTACCGGAAAAGAGGGTCGACAATTTAAGGGACCGGCACGGATTTTTGATGATGAGGAGACGATGTTGACAGCTCTTGAAGATGGCGAAATCAAAAAAGGTGACGTGATTGTGATTCGTTATTCGGGCCCGAAGGGTGGTCCGGGAATGCCGGAAATGTTGACCCCCACTTCTGCAATTATGGGTGCCGGGTTAGGCGCGGACGTGGCGTTGATCACCGATGGTCGATTTTCAGGAGGTTCTCATGGCTTTATCGTCGGCCACGTGGTTCCGGAGGCGCAAGAGGGTGGGCCGATTGGCTTGATTAAAAATGGTGATGTGATTCGACTTGACGCTGATGCCAACACGATTGATGTTGAACTTTCTGAAGAGGAGATGGCGGAGAGACGATCTAACTGGACAATGCCACCGTATAAATCAGATCGCGGGACACTTTTCAAATACATCAAGAATGTCAAAACAGCGAGCGATGGCTGTGTCACCGATGAATAAAGGGATGTGTCAGGTTATCGATTCGGCGGTTTTATTGACTACTCAGAGCTAATTCTGAGGGCGGCACTGGTCGCGATGGGGGCCAGCGCGATCGCGCCCATTGCGATCGCGCCCAACATGTAGAGGTGTCCAGCAGTAGGAAGTCCAGACTGGGCCGCTGACGCAGCGCCGGCACCAAAAATTAGGACTGGAATATATAAAGGTAAAACCAGTAATGTCACGAGCAGTCCGGCGCGACGAATACTGATGGTTAACGCAGAGCCGATGGCGCCGACCAAACTCAGGGTAGGGGTTCCGAGCAAGAGTGATCCGATAAGAACGACCAGAGTTGATTTATCGAGACCGAGCAAGATGCCTAACAGCGGTGTGACGATGATTAGGGGCAGACCTGTCACGAACCAGTGAACCAAAATTTTTCCAAGGATTAGAACGCTCAGAGGATGTTCGCTCAAAATTAATTGCTCAAGGGAGCCGTCATCAAAATCAGATCGAAATAGACTATCGAGCGCGAGCAGTGTGGCGAGTAGTGCGCCCACCCAAACAATGCCGGGCCCGATCGCAGTAAGTTGATCTGGATTTGAGCCGACACCAAAAGGAAAAACTGAAACAACGATTATGAAGAAGACAACGGGTTGAGCAATTTCGCTCGGTTGGCGAATGGCGAGGCGAATGTCTCGTTTTATCACCGCTTGAAATGCATGTATCAAGCTGGGCATGCTGTGCCCTGAATTCGAAATTCTTCTACGGGGTGGCGATCGAGCGCGATGGGTTGATGACTTGTTATGACGACAAGTCCGCCGCGGTCGAGGTGAGCATCAATGGTTTGACAGACGCTTTTTATACCGCTGCTATCGAGCGCCGTTAATGGTTCATCGAGAATCCAGACTAACGCATCATTGATTTGAAAGCGGGCGATCGCCGCTCTACGGCGTTGCCCAGCAGAAAGATAACGGCAGGCAATATGGGCCTGATCTTTAAGGCCAACCTGAATGAGGGCGTCGGCTGGTGGTGTTCGGGATATGCCATATAGCGAAGACCAGAACTCGAGGTTCTCGGTTGGGGTGAGATCAAGCTTTAAACCGATACTATGTCCGAGATAAGCAAGTAATGATCGAAACTTGTCTGGATGCCGTTGAATAGGTTCCCCGTTCCAAAGCACGGCGCCTTCTTCAGGAGGACTAAGTCCTGCCAAGATTTTCAGGAGACTGGTTTTCCCGGTCCCGTTTGCGCCCGATATCTGATAAATCTGCCCGGGATGGATGCTTAGGTCCAGATGATCAAACAGGACATGATCGCCCTTGACGCAGGTGAGAGAGGCAGCCTGTAACATAGTTGAACTGACGTGGATGATGCCTTGATCGTGTCTTAGAGCTTAATTATGAGGCTAAATTGAAAGGCATGCCGAGTTTCTAATTGAATCCGGTGACCCTATGCGGCAAATATCATGAAAACCGGATTTTTTACAGGGAGATTGATTAAGAACGAATCTCTCCCCCGAATCCAATCAGATCATCTAAAAAGGCTATCAAAAACGACGCTTTGTACCGGTACAATGCGGACTGGTTAACTGCGGTAGATTTGTTGCATGAAGAAATCAGGTGGAAAGCGCGCTCGTCCAAGAGCGGCAGGTAAGGGGCATGCCATTGATCCTGAGGCAAGGTCTGAGGTAAGCGCGCTCATTAAAGGGCTTGATCTTACGCGGGATAATTTAATCGAGTGTTTGCATTGTATTCAGGATGCTCACAAGCATCTTTCAGATCGTCATCTCGTTGCATTAGCAGATATCCTCAAGCTGGCGCCGACCGAGGTGTTTGAGGTCGCTACTTTTTATCATCACTTTGATGTCGTTCGTCATAACGAAGTGCCACCTCCCAGTTTGACGGTTAGGGTTTGTGACTCTGTGAGTTGCAGCATGACAGGAGCCGAGGAGCTTATTGAAGCCCTCGAGAGTCGATTGGGCGCTGATGTGCGCGTGCAGCGTGTGCCCTGTGTGGGTCGATGCGAGCAAGCGCCGGTCGCCGTCGTTGGGCAAAGACCAATTGGCAATGCTGATATTGATGTTGTTTTGTCCGCAGTTGAACAAGGGAATATTGGTCCCGCGACACCGACAACGTGGATTCGGTTTGACGAGTACCGAGCCGCTGGCGGTTATCAGACGGCTGGTCGAGTTTATGATGATTCGACGTTTGCTGAAGGCATTGTTGATGCGCTTGATTCATCAGGGCTGCGAGGTTTGGGCGGAGCCGGTTTTCCGGCTGGCCGAAAGTGGCGGATCCTGCAAGGACAGCCTTCCCCTCGCCTAATGGCGGTTAACATCGATGAGGGCGAGCCAGGCACTTTTAAGGATCGTTATTATCTTGAGCGCGATCCGCATCGCTTTTTAGAGGGGGTGTTAATCGCGGCTCAAGTTGTCGGTATCGACCGCTGTTACCTTTACATTCGGGACGAATACCCTGGTGTGATTGAAATTTTACACATGGCGATAGCTGAACTCCGCAGTGACTGGGACTACACTCTTCCGGAAATCATTATTCGCAGGGGAGCAGGTGCATACATCTGCGGAGAGGAGTCTGCGATGATTGAGTCAATAGAGGGTAAGCGGGGGCTCCCTCGATTGCGTCCACCCTATGTCGCAGAAGTCGGACTTTTTGGCCGACCGACGCTAGAGCATAATTGTGAGACTCTATACTGGGTGCGGGACATCATCGAAAAAGGAGCCGATTGGTTTGCGTCGCAGGGGCGGCGTGGCAGAAAGGGTTTACGATCATTTTCAGTGAGTGGGCGTGTAAAGAAACCGGGCGTACATTTAGCGCCGGCGGGCATTAGTCTTCGTGAGTTGATTGCTGAATATTGCGGTGGGATGACTGAAGGCCATGAGCTTTATGGATATTTTCCAGGTGGGGCATCAGGCGGTGTGCTTCCGGAATCACTTGCAGATGAGCCCTTAGATTTTGATACGCTTCAGGCGCACGGGTGTTTCATCGGTTCAGCGGCTATCGTCGTGATCTCAAACCATGACAGTGTTCGTGAGCTTGCCAGGAATACAATGAAATTTTTTGCCCATGAGTCATGCGGTCAATGTACCCCGTGCCGAGTGGGCTGTGATCGTGCGGTTAAATTAATGGAAGATAAGAATTGGAATCAAGACCTTCTTGAGGATCTTGCAACCGTAATGGAGGATGCATCAATCTGCGGTCTCGGTCAGGCTGCGCCAAACCCGATACGATGCACGATCAAATATTTCCCACATGAGATTATTAGCGAGTGACGATAACGCAAGACACCCGCGTGAGTTTCACGCTGAATGAAAAATTAGTTGAGGCCCATCCCGGAGAGACGATACTTCAGGCGGCCCGTAGAGAAGGTATAGAAATTCCTCATCTATGTTACTCGGATGGGCTGGCGATGGCCGGTAATTGTCGAGCTTGCGTTGTTGAGATAGAAGGTGAGCGCGTGCTTGCGCCTTCTTGCTGTCGAGCGCCATCTGACGGTATGAAGGTCTCAACGGATAACGAGCGAGCTCGACGATCACAAACGTTAGTTTTGGAGTTATTGCGCGGTGAAGTTGGAGATACCAGTCACACGCAACATTCTGAGCTTGATGACTGGTGCCAGAAACATCAAGTGAAGTCGAGTCGCTTTGGGGGGCGCGAGCAGCCGATCCAAGACGTTTCACATCCTGCGATCGCGGTCAATCTTGAGAGCTGCATTCAATGTACGCGATGCGTTCGTGCCTGCCGCGAAGAGCAGATGAACGACGTCATTGGTCTTGCCTTCCGAGGTGCTCACTCACAAATTGTTTTTGACTTAGGCGACGACATGGGTGCGAGCTCCTGCGTGGGTTGTGGGGAATGCGTACAGGCTTGTCCAACCGGCGCCTTAATGCCCTCGGGAGATGTAGGGCTTGAAGAGATTGATCGAGAAGTTGACTCGGTGTGCCCATACTGCGGTGTCGGTTGTCTGCTGAAGTATCACATCAAAGACAATCAGATTCGGTACGTCACAGGGCGAGATGGCCCCGCGAATAAAGGGCGTCTTTGTGTAAAAGGTCGATACGGTTTTGACTACGTGAGTCATCCGGAACGATTGACTAAACCAATGATCCGAAAAGAGGGTATCCCGAAGGGACTCAATGAATTTTTTGATCCGGCCGATCCTTCAAAAATGTTCCGAGAAGCCTCTTGGGAAGAGGCGTTGGATTTTGCCGCGGCTGGCCTGCAGGAAACTCGTGACACGATAGGTGCAAATGGATTAGCGGGTTTCGGTTCTGCGAAGGGGAGCAATGAAGAGGCTTATTTGTTTCAAAAATTAGTTCGAGCGGGCTTTGGCACGAATAACGTCGATCACTGCACCCGTCTTTGTCACGCCTCTTCGGTTGCCGCTCTATTGGAAGGGATTGGATCCGGTGCGGTATCGAATCAGGTCGAAGACGCGGCGCACGCAGACGTTATTGTCGTTATCGGCGCAAATCCGACTGGAAACCATCCGGTCGCAGCCACGTTTATAAAGAATGCCGCGCGCAAAGGCGCGACATTGATTGTGATGGATCCGCGACGAACGGATTTGGCTAGACACGCTGATTATTTTCTCCAGTTCAGGGCTGATACCGATGTCGCACTTTTAAACGCGATGATCCATACGATTATTGATGAAGATTTAACCGATCAGGCGTTTATCGAATCCCGGACCCGTAATTTTAAAGAACTGCAAGAGCGTGTGAAACTATTCAGTCCTGAAGAAATGGCGCCCATCTGTGGAATTGACGCCGACGTCATCCGACGCTGCGCAAGAGCTTATGCAACTTCAAAAGGCTCAATAATCTTTTGGGGTATGGGGGTCAGTCAGCATGTTCACGGCACTGATAATGCCAGATGCTTGATTGCGTTGTCGCTGATGACCGGAAATATTGGTCGTTCAGGCACCGGACTCCATCCGCTTCGCGGGCAGAATAATGTTCAAGGCGCTTCTGACGCCGGCCTGATTCCTATGATGTTCCCCGACTACCGACGGGTCGACGACGAGGCGGCTCATGCTTTTTTCTCTGACTATTGGAATGCTGAATTAGACCCCAATCCCGGCCTCACGGTCGTTGAGATTATGGATAAAGCGTGTGAGGGAGAGATCCGCGGTATGTATGTGATGGGTGAGAATCCGGCCATGTCTGACCCCGACTTAAATCATTCTCGAGCCGGGCTTGCTGCACTCGATCATCTGGTGCTGCAGGATATTTTCTTGACAGAGACGGGAGCGTTTGCCGATGTGTTGCTTCCCGCTTCAGCGTTTCCGGAAAAAGATGGCACATTTTCAAATACTGATCGACGGGTGCAGCTCGGACGAAAGGCTTTGGACTGTCCCGGGGACGCTCGACAGGATCTTTGGATTATTCAGGAAATTGCGAAACGAATGGGACTGGACTGGAGTTACCGCGGCGCTCAAGATGTTTTTGAGGAGATGGGGGGTGCAATGCCCAGCATCGGTGGAATGACCTGGGAACGTCTCGAAAATCAACACAGCATTACTTATCCTTGTGACGGTGACGATGATCCGGGTCAGGGCGTCGTTTTTAAAGAGACTTTCCCAACTTCAGATGGTAAAGGGCGGTTTGTGCCGGCGAGTCTCGAGAGTGCTAACGAGTTGCCGGACGAGGAATTTCCCTATGTACTGATAACCGGGCGGCAGCTCGAGCATTGGCATACAGGCTCAATGACCCGACGGTCTCGCGCGCTAAGCGCTATCGAACCGGACGCAGTGGTTAGCGCCCACCCCGATGATCTGGAACGTGTTGGCGTTGCTGAAGGGGATTCGATAAAGGTGGCATCGAGACGTGGAGAGATTGTTGCGTTAGCGCGGGCTGATCGAGGTATGCGCCCGGGAGAAGTGTTCATACCATTTTGTTTTAATGAGGCGGCTGCAAACTTACTAACCAATTCTGCTCTGGATCCCGTTGGGAAAATTGCAGAAGTTAAATATTGCGCGGTAAAAGTCAGCGCGCCCTGAGGAATCGATATGGCAGAAAAAATTGATGGCAAAGCGTTTGCTCAAGATCTTCGTGATCGTGTGGGAAAAGCAGTCGCGCAGCTTACAAAAGACCACGGTTTGGTCCCCGGCTTGGCCGTGGTGTTAGTGGGAGAGGACCCGGCGAGTCAGGTTTACGTTCGTAACAAAGGAAAGCAGACCCTAGAAGCGGGTATGCATTCTTTTGAGCATAAACTTCCGGTAACAACCAGCGAAACTGAATTGTTGGAATTGATTGCAACACTTAACGCGGATTCTGCAGTGCACGGCATTCTTGTGCAGTTACCGCTACCCAAGCAGATTGATTCTCATGCGGTCATTAACGCGATCGATCCAAATAAGGATGTGGACGGGTTTCATCTCATTAATGTGGGCCGCTTGTCGACGGGCGCGGCGGGACTGGTTCCATGCACCCCGTTGGGTTGCTTGATGTTGCTCAAAGATTCATTAGGCGACCTCTCAGGCAAAAACGCGGTAGTTGTGGGGCGATCCAATATTGTAGGTAAGCCGATGGCTGCACTCCTTCTTGCTGAAAGCTGCACGGTTACCGTTGCACATTCGAGAACGCAAAACCTTGAGGCCGTGTGTCGAGAGGCAGATATCCTGGTTGCTGCGGTAGGGCGCCCGGAAATGATTTCGGGCGAGTGGGTTAAACCCGGCGCGGTGGTTATTGATGTGGGGATTAACCGCGTTGATGGTGAAGCGGGCAAGACTAGGCTCGTTGGAGATGTTGATTATTTGTCTGCGGAAAAAGTGGCTGGAGCAATCACGCCAGTGCCAGGCGGTGTTGGACCAATGACGATCGCTTGCCTGCTTCGCAATACAGTTCAGGCAGCTTGTGCTTCGCGCGATATCAACTTTAACCTCGATTAATAGTTTCACATTAGGAAGATTGAGCTGAGCGTTTGTTATTGGAAATCTCGGCTATAGGTTGTCAGATCGCCTAGAAGGCGGGTGTAATCTTTTAATCGATGGGCAATAACATGAGTAACTTGCCCTTCCTTTTGCACTTTTCCATACACGCCGAGCAGTCTTGACCCGATTAGCGTTTGATGTTGCTGCGCTGCCAGTGCTTGCCAGACGATAAGATTTATATTGCCATTTTCATCCTCTAAGCTAATGAATGTGACGCTTTTTGCGCTAGATGGTTTTTGTCGAACAGTCACGATTCCGGCGGTATGCACAAGACATCCGTCTTCTAGATTATTAACGACCTGACTGCTTAGGGCGCCTAAACGCTCAAGGTTATCCCTTAGTAGGGCCAATGGATGAGGCCCTAATGTAAGACCTAGACTGGCGTAGTCTGCGCATACAGATTCTCCTGCTTGAGGCGCGCGCAGCATAGGCAACGCCTCTCTTATTTTTAGGGCAGGAAAAATTGGAGAAGGTTTTTCGATTCCACTTGCCACCCATCCAGCCTGCTTCCGATGTCCTTGAATCAGGTTGGAAAGGGCATCAGCACCAGCCAGCGCCTGAAGATCACGCTGATCAAGATCAGCACGATGCCTGAGATCTTCAAGACTTGTAAAACCGGCCTGCTGACGTGCTTTTATTAATCGCATTGCACCCAAGCGGCTAAGATGCTTGATCAGCCTTAACCCTAATCGAAGATCAAGTCCGGATCGATTTTCCTCTATCGTGCAATCCCACTCACTTTGGGTGACATCTACTGAAAGAACTTGGACGCCGTGACGTTTTGCGTCCTGGATTAATTGAGAGGGAGAGTAAAAGCCCATTGGCTGACTGTTGAGGAGGGCGCAAGTAAAAATGGCAGGCTCATGACACTTTAGCCAGGCAGATACATAAACCAGCAGGGCAAAACTTGCAGCGTGTGATTCAGGAAATCCATATTCACCAAAACCTAGAATCTGCCGATAAATGCGCT
The DNA here is from genome assembly GCA_018672825.1 of Pseudomonadota bacterium. Taxonomy (GTDB): domain Bacteria; phylum Pseudomonadota; class Gammaproteobacteria; order Arenicellales; family UBA868; genus UBA868. The sequence continues at coordinate 19,574 of JABHUE010000153.1, forward strand.
TCGCAAATTCTGCGCTGTATCCGCGCGCAATCATTCCTCTTGTTAATTTTTCTTCATAGTGGTTTAGTCCGCCATGTTGCTTCCATGCGGCCATATCCCGTCTGAGTCCGTCAGCTTCGCCAGGTGAAAATCCTGCAGCCACCATTGCCAACTTAATCACTTGTTCTTGAAAGATAGGAACCCCTAAGGTTCGATCTAAAACCTCACGCACCGCATCACTTGGATAGGAAATGGCCTCATGGCCGTTACGCCGACGAAGATAAGGGTGCACCATATCACCCTGAATCGGGCCTGGCCGGACGATTGCCACTTCAATCACAAGATCATAAAAGCAACGCGGTTGAAGGCGCGGCAGCATCACCATTTGAGCGCGAGATTCAATTTGGAACACGCCAACGGTGTCAGCGCGACTGATCATTTTGTATACCTCAGGATCTTCAGCAGGGACGTTTGCCATAGTTAAAGAGGTCCCGCGATATTTTTTAAAAAGATCAAAAGCTTTATGAATTGCGGTCAGCATCCCAAGCGCTAAGCAGTCAACTTTTAAGAGCCCAAGATTATCGATATCATTCTTGTCCCATTGAATGATCGTTCTTTCTGCCATGGCGGCGTTCTCAATAGGTACTAGATCGCACAGCGGATCATGTGAAATAACAAATCCTCCGGAATGTTGCGACAAGTGACGAGGAAAACCAATAAGTTGCTCTGCAAGTTTTAGAACTCTATTGAGCACCGGGTTCTTTGGATCTAGTCCAATATCCTTTATCCGCTGTTCAACGATTTTTTTGTCATGCCACGATCCAGTATTTTTTGCTAGACAGTCAATCTGATCCTGCGAGAGTCCTAATGCTCGACCCACATCACGGATGGCACTTCGGGGGCGGTAAGTGATAACGGCACTCACGAGTGCAGCCCGATTACGTCCATATCGCCGATAGACATACTGCATGACTTCTTCGCGGCGTTCATGCTCAAAATCAACATCAATATCAGGCGGCTCGTTACGTTCTCGAGAGACAAATCGCTCAAACAACATCTCCATTCGGGCTGGGTCAACTTCGGTAATACCGAGAGCAAAACACACTGCAGAGTTTGCCGCCGAGCCACGTCCCTGACATAAAATCTCACGTGAGCGCGCGAAGCCGACAATGTCATAAACAGTCAGAAAGTATCCTTCATAGTTAAGTTCTGCGATTAAGCTAAGTTCATGCTCAATCTGATTCAGGACTTTTTCGATAGGACCATCTGGCCAACGACGAGTGGCGCCAAGTTCAACTAACTGGCGTAGATACTGTGTAGCACTCAGACCATCAGGAATGAGTTCACTAGGGTATTGATAATGTAGTTCATCAAGGGAGAAATGACACTGTTCGGCGATTTGGATGCTGTGATTTAGTGCAGTTTTACGGTAAAGATGCTTAAGAAATTTTTTGCTTCTAAGATGTCGCTCTGCATTAGCCGCCAGGCAATGCTTTATATTGAGAATACTTTTTTGATGCCTTATAGCGGTTAGGGTATCCTGGAGAGGTTGGCGTGCTCTGCAATGCATATGCACATTGCCTGTTGCAACGATAGGGATTTGCAGATTTTCTGAAAGCGCTTCTAGGTTTTTTTGATGGCACTCATCAGTGCCATAGCCGGGCTGCTCTAATGTTAGCCAGACTCTATTCGGCATAAGGGATTTAAATCGCTTGGCGTGATCCGAAATGGCCTGAAATTTAGCGTGTTTTCTCTCGATAGGTGTTGGAGAAGGGTCGCAGACTACGAGCGAAAGGCAATCTGAGAGTGATTTCGCGCGAAGATCATCTACCGTCAAGTGATACTCGCCCTTTGGAGCTCGACGGCGGGCGAGGGTAATCAGTCGAGTGAGTTGGCGATATCCATTTTTGTTGGTAACCAGGAGAACAAACTTATCGCCATTGTTTAACGTAAATTCACTTCCGATAATGAACTGCAAACCAAGTTCGCGGGCTGCAACATGCGCCCGAACGACCCCTGATATGCTGCATTCATCTGTGAGAGCGAGTGCCCGGTAGCCAAGCGCATAGGCCTGGTGAACAAGTTCAGCAGGATGTGAGGCGCCTCGTAAAAAAGTGAAATTTGAAAGGCAGTGGAGTTCTGCGTAGCTCGACATGACGGTATTCCCAATATACTGTATATTTATACAGTATATTGGGAATTGTCAATTCAACCGTCATTAATAAATTAGATATTACGAGTGTCGGGCAAGCGCAATGAGTCCAACTGCTGCCGTTGACAATCCACCCGCAAGTGCAAAGCTCGCCAACAAGTTGAAATCACCCGCCAGCCCGGCAAGAAGTGCGCCAAGAGCGCCTACGCCATCCAGAACAACGAAGACAAATCCCATTGAAGTCGCGGCATGCTTGCTTGAGTGATCAATCGCCATTGCAAGCACGCCTGATCGAATCATGACTAGAATCGCCATTGCACCGACTAATGACCCCACCACGATTAAAGGGGTGTCTAAAAAAATCGCGGACACCGTTAGCGCAGTTGCTAAGACGGATGAAAACACAAAAATCCAAAAACGACCTCGCCGGTCAGATAAACGACCAATAATCGGTTGTCCTATTGACCCCACTAACATTGCCAAAGCAAATGTGGTGCCCGCCTCCACAGAACTAAAATCATAGGTCCGTTGGATAAAAAGCGGCGTCATGGTCATTAGCGCAATTAAGGCCATGTTGTAGCTCGCAATACCTGCAATCAAAAAAAGTCCTGACCGAGTTCGCCACTGATTTGCAAATGCAATCAGGTCGATTCGGCTGAGAGTTGTTTTGGCGTGTCGAGCTGGAATCTTGCGAAATACAAATAAGAAGGCAATACCCATTAATACGGTAGGGAGGACTGACAGCTGCAGTGCCTGCTGCCAGTTCATAATCGAAAGCAAAAACCCGACCATTAGTGGAGATAGAACTTCTGCGAGTGTGCCTCCAAGCGCGTGGATTCCAAGCGCTTGACCGCGTTGATTTGGCATTTGTCGAACGAGCATTCCGGTTGCAATGGGATGCCACGCAGCATCCCCCATACCTGCTATCGCCAACAAGATCGCCAATGACCAAAACCCGGGCGCCCATGACGCCACAAAATATCCAATCGCGACCCACCAGAAAGTCCACAAAAGCAGTTTTCCTTGGGCGTGCACCCGATCAGCGAGAACGCCAGCTGGAAAATAGGCAAGCGAGGCGCCCACTGAGTGAATCATGAGTAAAAGTCCGATTTCGGACGGTTTTAGATTGAGCGCGAGTCCAATGGCAGGTGCCAAAATCCAGATTGCGCCCGGGACCCAGTCATTTGCCAGATGACCCGTGACGCAAATGGCTTGCAGTTTTTTAAGTCCAATTGCTTTGATGGGACGCTCTTCGGGAGAACTTTGCGGATTTATTAGAGACATTGTGTCAGAATTATTGGTAACAAAAAACTAATGTGAGCCCATAAATGGATACTGCCGTTTCTTATCATCAAAGCTTAAAAACCTATCGATCCCCTGAAGAGGTCGTTTCAGTTTTGCAGCCTAGTTATCCGGTTTTTTGTGTCCGCCCGCATAAGATTCGTGCGATTGCAAGGCAGTTCCTGGAAGGATTTCCGGGCGACGTACTTTATGCGGTGAAGTGTAACCC
>JABHUE010000154.1 GCA_018672825.1 Pseudomonadota bacterium
AGAAAAAAATTTCTGGCGTGGCAATGCCTGGTCAGACAGCGTGCGATGCGAGTCGGTGATGGTCGGCCAACAGATGGCATGCGTCCAAGCGTATCTCTTGTAGATGGTCAAAATTTTTCAGAGTCAGTTACCCTGTTACTGATACACATTAGCCCATCGGAGGATATTGCTCAATTCCGGCACTTGGCGCGAAAAACTCATGATCCTGCGGACCGATATAAAGCCGCGATCAAGTTTCTGTCCTCGACCTATTATCAGCGAGCGAATGAATTTTCAGATCAGTTGACGGGCTCTTTTAGTTCCAACAGTTTGCTCGCGCGAGCATTGAGCGCTAGCGGAGCCTGTATGCTTGATTTCACGCAGTTTGGCTCTCGATTTAAAATGGAGTGTCACGTTCAACTTCTGAAATCGGATAGCGAGCCTTACCAGGCGACCTATTGGCATAATGCGTTATTCAATCCGCGGATTCCGCCTGACCTCACGGTTTTGGGTTTTACTCCCAGATGGGATTCGGCAACGTTAGAGGAGGGTCTACGTGTCAGCTAGGTTAACGACCGCGATGGCTGGCCCCAACCAAATCGTTTCGAGCTTGATCAAGGTGCTCATATATTGTGTCTAGAGCCGAATGAAGATCACGTTTGGCGATCATATTAAATAAATGTCGATGATGAGCGTTATATTTTGAAATTCGGTCGGGAATTAAAATAGATTCTTTCATCTCTACCCACTGGTCATGTGTTCTTGTTTCATTGATCAATTGGTAAAGCCAGACCATCAACCGATTTCGTGTGCACTCGGCTAGTGCAAGATGAAATTCGGCGTCTGATTTAGAAAAATCCTCGGCATCGCTAGAAGCCGCTTCTACCTTTAATAACGCCTCTCGCATTCGTTCCAAATCGATAGCGGTCGCGTTCGCGACGGCAAGCCGGACGATCTGCGGCTCAATTCCGAGTCGAACTTCGATGAGTTCTAGCGGGCTTGTCACATCGGCTATTTTGGAATGTTCGGAAAATTCTCGATAGGTCACAAAGGTGCCACTGCCGACTTGACGGTCAACGATCCCAAGATCCTCGAGTTGTCTAAGCGCTTCTCGGATTGTGCCTCGCGAAGTCTTAAAAATTTCAGCGAGTTCGCGCTCAGCGGGCAGTCGCTCATTAAAGTCGTACGTTCGGTCGAAAATAGCCCGCCTCAGGCTTGCAGCGACTCCCGCCGAACCGCGAACTGAAACTGCTGTCGGCAAGGGCGGCGATTCATCAGCGAGCTGGGCTTTAGTTATGGGTCGATTCTTCATTCATTAACGCTCTGGGCTGATACATTCTGAAGTATAAAACCAAAATTGCAATTGGTATTAATTCGGTATTCCATAAGTAACTCTTTTTTCTAATTCTTATGATCATAAGATAAAATATATGTAAAAAAATAGGAAAAAAATTACCCAAGGAAATTCAGTTCTTAGTTTAAAGGTGTAGCTTTGGTACATTCTCTTTGAGCCTATCCAAGGCAGACTAATAAAGTTGGCTAATTAAGAACGACTGCGGATCTGACCCGGTTGCAACTTTACCAAGAGAACTCGGAGACCCCTCGAAATGGCTTTCCCCACGAACTCTAAATACGTCATTATCGGAGCTGGTATTCATGGATTGAGTACCGCTTATCATTTAGCGCTCAACCTTAGAAGCAAAGGCTTGGGCAGTGGTCGAGATATTCTGGTCATAGACAAGACTTCTATTGCTGCCGGCGCTTCTGGAATCGCCTGCGGCGTTGTCCGGAATAACTATTTTCAGCCCGCGATGCGGGAGTTGATGGCGCATAGCGTTAAGGTTTGGGAGAGTGATGCTGAGGCGTACAGTTATCACCCTGTCGGATATATGCAAATTAGTCCGGAAGTAATGCGTGAGGATGTTGCGAGTATTGCTGAGCAACAGAAAGAGATCGGCTATGAATCGGTTTTTATTGAAGGTGCGAAAGAGTCGACCCACTATATGAAGGGGTTGTTTGATGACTGGCAGGCTCAAGGGATTACCTCAGTCTTGCATGAGAAATCTGGTGGCTACTCAAACAATACACGAGCAATGTATGGGTTGGCGGCCAAAGCGGAGGCAGAGGGGGTTCGAATACTGACGGGGGTGGCGGTGACGGGGTTTGACCGCGATAGTGGTTCCGAGGCAATTCGTTCTGTTCAGACTGATAAGGGCGATATTCAATGTGAATTTGTTGTGGTGGCGACCGGACCTTGGGTCAAGCAGTTCTGGGAAATGCTTGACCTGCCGCATGAGGTGAACATTAAGGCAAAAGACGGCCTGATCCACGACGGTATTCCAATGTGGGTGTTCTGGTCATTGCAGGAAGGCACTTTGGGTGTTGATCCGAAAATGCAACGCACAAACGATGGCGTAATGCCACCTGTTATCCATGTTGATTCCGATGCGCCGCTTTTCTCAAGCGTTGATGGCACGCTGATTACGGAAGAGATGTGGGGCATTTATTACAAACCCGACTTTCACTTTGATGGTATTCAAGGTGGTGCTGCACCGTTCAAGGTCGAAACTGACCCTGACCATGTGGCGGTGGATCCTTACGGGCCCGATTCTCCAGATTTTGTCGTCGGCCCTGAATTTGCCCATATGTGGTGCTCGGCGCTTGCTCACTGCCAAAAGCGCTTTGAGGGTCAGATGCCGCTTTATAAGGATGAGCCCTCCGGTGGTATTGGGGCATTTACCCCCGATAGTTTCCCAGTTTTTGATATTTTTTGTGATAACTGTTACGTCGTTGCGGACTCCAATCATGGTTACAAAATGCTTGGCGTCGGTAAACTGGTTGCCGAAGAGTTGACCGGAGTCAGAAGTGAGCTGATGAAACCTTTTCGATATTCGCGATATGCGGATGGAGATTTACATCCGGTATCGAATAGTCCGTTTCCATGGAGTTGATGATCAACGCCTGATATTCGACGGACCACTTAAGCATACAAAAAAATAATAAAACGATTAGAGGAGAACACAATGACTGACTTAGAAGCCCACGTTGAACAACCCGGGCGCGCCGAGCTTGTTAAACAGGTTCGGGAAAAAATTAACGCGACTGGCGTCGACTATATTTATTATCAATTTATTTCGGTTACTGGCCGCATCGTAGGTAAAGGTATTCCTTCGGCGCATTGGGAGCGAATTGCCGAAAGAGGTTTTCAGTTGGTTTATGGATCAACGGCTAACTTATTTGTTGATCGCCATGGAGATTACATCGGCTACGGACCAGAATCTTCGGAACTTGTGGGTATCCCAGATGCTGAAACATTCTGTCAACTACCGTGGGATAAACGAATTGGTCGTGTTTTTTGCACGCTGTTTCGTAATCGCGAGGAGCGGGATAATCCCGGTGGCGCATTAACTTCAGATTGCCGTGGGAATTTACGCCGCATTCACAATACATTTCAGGATAAGCATGGACTTGACATGCGATGCGGTACCGAACCTGAAATGATGTGGTTGAAGCGTGGTGAGGATGGCAAGCCAGATGGTGGGGTGACTAAACCAAATTGCTATCACATCGATCAGTTTGAAGAGCTCCGACCGACCTTTATGAAGGTTATCGAATACTCGCAACAAATGGGTCTCGACATTATTCAGGGTGACCATGAGGATGCACCAGGGCAGCTTGAGTTAAATACCCAGTTTGACGATGTGCTTCGGAACGCAGACCGATTAACCACTTATCGACAAATTTGTGCGCAGGTCGCTCGTGAAGATAACTTGATCGCCTGTTTTATGTCTAAGCCATTTATGGGTGTGTCAGCTTCCGGCTGTCATCACAATATGTCACTTTGGCGCGGGGGCGAAGATACGGTTAATAATTTGGGCATGGATTCGCTACCGGGTATGGAGGGAGCATTCAGTTACCGGGTGGGAGGTGAGAATACTTTCATGCCGGATCCATCAATTGATAAACGCGCGCCTGGACCAATCGGACTTAAATGTATTGGTGGCGTTATTAATCATCTCGGCGCGTTAACCTCTATTGGATCCTCGACTGTTAACTCCTATCGCCGACTATGGGATACCGGGTTCTGGGCACCCATCTTCGCCGATTGGGGATATCAGAATCGCACGTGTGCGTTGCGTGTTTCTGCGCCGGGGCGATTTGAGTACCGCTCGGTAGATTCGATGGTGAATCCTTACCTGATGGGATCGGCACTCCTGAAAGCATTTGATGATGGTATCGATAACAACTTGGAAGCGGGTGAGGCTGAAGAGCGAAATATCTACGAGGCGATCGATGCGGGTAAGGAAGTGAGGAAATTACCGATGTCGTTGGGTGAGGCGCTGGACGAGTTGCGAAATGATGAAGTCATCAAATCATCGATGCCAGATGAGATGTTCAGAGTATTTGAGCATTACAAGCGTGACGAGTGGGAACGATTCATGCATACCACCACCGAGTGGGATATGGAGAACTATCTTGATTGTTTGCCATAAAAATGGTGGCGACCTCGATAGACGATATGACTGCCAATCTGTATTTGGCACCTGAATACAAATTTTTAAACGTTAGCGAGGAGAAAATCCTATGTGCGGGATAGCCGGTTTAATTCACCGGGGCAAGAGTAGCAACGTGGGTCGTGAACTGACAGCGATGCTGCAATCTTTAAAGCATCGAGGCCCAGATTCAACTGGCTTCGCGCTTTATGGCAGCCCAAAATCAGGAGAACATGTTCTGCGTTTCAAAGTTGCAGAGCAGGAAGATATGCGTCATGGGTTTCAGATTCAGCATTTGGTCAAAGAGCGTCGAGCAGAAGTCGACCGACGTTTAGACGAGTTAGGTGCAACACGAGTTGCAGTGGAGGATGCCACGGACTATGCTTTTCGGTATTCGATCTCATATGACGGCGACATGAAGAAGTTGGCTGACTATGTTGAAGATGTTGAGGGTGCGGAAATCCTCTCGATTGGAAATACCCTTGAATTGATCAAAGATCTTGGAGATGCTGGTCAAGTCTCCAGTCAATATGGTCTGGGAGAGTTTGGAGGTACCCATGCAATCGGGCACACTCGAATGGCAACGGAATCGGATGTTGATATTCGTTCTGCTCATCCCTACTGGGCTTATCCTTTTAATGATATTTCAGTCGTTCATAATGGACAACTTACCAATTATTGGGGATCTCGTCGGGAGATGGAGCGACGTGGGCACCGCTTTATGTCTAATTGCGACTCTGAATTGATTGCGGTTTATCTTGCTGACCGCATGGAACGCGGTGACAGTCTTGAAGAGTCTATGCATCGATCTGTAGGTGAGCTGGACGGCGTGTTTACCTATGTTGTTGCCACCGCTGACAAGCTCGGTATGGCTAAAGATGTCATGGCAGCTAAACCTATGGTGCTTTATGAAAGCGATGAGTTTGTAGCGTTAGCTTCGGAAGAGGTCGCGATCCGCAGCGTCTTCCCCCATGAAATTGATACATATGATCCATATGAAGGAGAGGTAATGGTATGGCAGAGCTAGAACAAGATCATGAATCCTATGAATTGGGAATGCACACAGAGCAGCTGAGTGGCAGAACCCAGCAAGTATTTTTTTCCGCCGAAGAATCCGATCACTTAGTTTATCCTTGGGCGCCTCAGGTTGATTTCGAAAAAACCGCTGAGATCGATGCCAACTCGCTTGATCAGAGAGCTGTTAATCAAGAAATCAGCCGTCTGATGAACGAAGGCGTTGGTACCATCACTGTGCGCAATCCTGGCGCTAAACACTCTCTGGGTGTGGGTATCTTGAGTCGTCTGAACCTTCATTTTGATGGGAGCTTGGGCTATTTTGGTTGTGGGCTGTTGGACGGGCCGAACGTAACGGTGAGTGGGCGTGTCGGTTGGTCCTGCGCAGAAAACATGATGGCGGGAACCGTTGTCATCGAGAAAAATGGCGGCTCGACCTTTGGCGCGGCGATTCGAGGTGGCGATCTGGTCTGTAAGGGCGATGTGGGGAGTCGCACCGGCATCGATCAGAAAGGCGGCACCATTATCGTCGGCGGTAGAACGGGTGCATTCTCTGGATTCATGATGCAGCGGGGTCGTATGGTCGTTCTCGGCGATGCAGGCAAGAATCTTGGTGATTCGATGTATGACGGCACAATATATGTCGGCGGAGAGATTGCCGATCTTGGTGTTGATGCGGTTGAAGCAGAAATGACTGATCTTGATTGTCACTGGATCGAGAGAAAGTTGTCCCAGTATGGACTGGAGGCGCCCAAGGGTGCGAAAAACATGAAAAAAATTGTGTCGGGTAAGCAGTTATGGAACTACGACAATCTTGAGCCTGCAGAAAAGAAACTTGTACTCTAGAGCAGGCACTGAACAGGAACGAAAATATGTCAACCAAGAGAAATAAATCTGTCATCGGCCAGAGCTTTATGTTCCCGCCAGAGGTTATTGACGACATCCATATCAAAGCTGAGTTGGGTCGATATCGGATGCGCGGTTTTTCACTTTTCAAAAAAATCCCGAGCTGGGATGATTTAACTTTTCTCCCGGGCACCTTGACGCGTTTTGTTATCGAGGGTTATCGCGAGAAGTGTCTTACCAAGACCATCATCGGCCCCCGGGCCAAACGGCCATTGGAATTGGATATTCCGATCTACATCACCGGAATGAGTTTTGGGGCGTTATCCTACGAAGCAAAAACAGCACTGGCGCGCGGCGCAACAATGGCCGGCACTGCAACTTGCTCAGGGGAAGGAGGAATGATTCCTGACGAGCGTCGTTACTCGGAGAAATGGTTCTATCAATGTATCCAGTCACGGTATGGGTTTAACCCCCACCATCTCCGTCTTGCTGACGGCTGCGAGTTCTTTATTGGCCAAGGATGCAAAGTCGGTTTAGGTGGTCATTTGATGGGACAAAAAGTGACCGATCAGGTCGCTGAGATGCGATCTTTGCCGGCGGGGATTGATCAACGCTCTCCTGCCCGTCATCCTGATTGGCTAGGACCAGACGACTTGGCGTTAAAAATACAGGAAATTCGCGAGGCAACAAATTGGGAGATCCCTATCCAGCTAAAACTTGGAGCCGCAAGAGTCTATGACGATGTGCGGATGGCGGCTAAGACTGATCCGGATTCAATTTATATCGATGGGATGGAAGGCGGCACTGGTGCAGGACCTCATTTGGCGACGGAGGAGACAGGCGTGCCAGGTATTGCAGCCATTCGTCAGGCGCGTCGAGCGCTTGAAGATGTGGGTAAGTCAGGTGATATCTCATTGGTTTATGCCGGCGGTATTCGAAATGGTGGTGACGTCGCAAAAGCGCTAGCCCTCGGTGCTGACGCGGTCGCGATTGGACACTCATCGATGATGGCGCTGAACTGCAATAAAGACATTCCGGAGGCAGACTTCCCGAATGAAATGGGTGTTGAAGCCGGCAATTGTTATCACTGCCATACCGGTCGTTGCCCTGTCGGTGTTGCGACTCAAGATCCAGAGTTACGAAAGCGATTGGATCCTGACGCAGCCGCTGAGCGGGTTTATAACTTCTTGCATACCTTGGCAATTGAGTGCCAGATGTTAGCGAGAGCCTGTGGCAAGACTAATGTTCACTCTTTAGAGCCTGAAGATTTGGCTGCATTGACCATGGAGGCATCGGCTCTTGCGCAAGTACCGCTTGCAGGTTCGCAGCATACCGTCGGGCGCCCTGACTTGACCCGTTTCTGAGGAAAAAATAATGGCTTATGAAAAAGATATTGATCATTTTATAAAAGGCGACGGTCTTGATTCAGAGCGAGAGCAGACGATTGGACAGCATATCGGATATCGATATGATGTAAATCTGGTGCCCGACTATGAACGACTAACGCCATTTCTGAAACGTTATATAGAGACGATGGGATGGCGTGACTTGAATTGGCTTGAGGATGTCCATATGGGCTACGAAGAAAGTCGACCCGCAGTCTTTGATCGAAATATCAACGGATGGGTGACTATTCCGCCTGAAATCTCACTCCCGGACAATCAACAGGATCGTGACATGATTGCGCGCGAATTGTTGATCAAGTTCCAAATGTCTCCGGGACATCCGATGGTTGATCTCCGAAAGGCCTACGCCAAGTTTTGAGATTGCGAGCGGCCCGCTGCCTTGTCTGGGTGGGTCGCTCGCCCTTTGTAATGCCAAGTTATGACTTGATAGATATCTCCTTCGAGACATGATTTAGAGTTTCGAATAGACTGGCGACGATATTAATTTTCGCTAAGTCCTTTTTTTCGAATTAGCCTACTTTTCCATTTAATGGCTCGAGGGTTTCAGGTGTCGGCTCAAATCAAGACGCTCTCTAATGATTACCGCGACATTAATGGTCGCCAAGTCGCTGCTCAGATGCATGCCCGAACCGCTGAAGAAGTCACCTCGCTAGTCGCGGTTGGCTGGCAACCGCGACTGGTTTCAATTCGGGTAGGGGTCGATCCCGCGGTAGATCTTTACATTCGAAACCAAGAGCGGGCCGCTCGAAAAGTCGGAATTGAGTTTGAATGTCGCAATGTCTCTGCCGGCATCTTGGAACGAGAGTTGAGAGCAACGATTACCAGTCTGAACACCGATCCGCGAGTGACCGGTGTAATCCTGCAGCGACCGGTACCGGATCATTTACCAATCGAGCAACTCCAATCAGCAATCCATCCTCTGAAAGATGTAGAAGGAATGCACCCGGCTTCGATAGGGAACATTGTCTATCAGAATATTGATCTGGCGCCTTGTACCGCGATGGCTGCGGTAGAACTTCTGAAGCAAACCAGAGTGTCTTTGAAAGGTTTGGAAGTTACCGTTATTGGTCATTCCGAGATTGTCGGAAAGCCCATCGCGTTTCTTTTGATGGCAGAGGGGGCAACTGTAACTGTTTGCCATCATATGACGCGGGAAGTTGCTATTCATACCCGCCGCGCAGACGCTGTGTTTGTGGCTGTTGGTCAACCAGGCCTCTTAAAAGGCGATATGTTAAAGCCAGGTGTGGTGGTCATTGATATTGGAATCAATCAGATCGAAGATGAAAGTGGTGTCAGCCGAGTAGTGGGAGACTGTGATTATGCGACGTGTCGAGAAGTGGCAGGATGGATTACGCCGGTACCGGGCGGGGTTGGGCCGGTCACCGTTGCAGTGCTGATGAGAAATACAGTTATCGCTGCTGAGCGACTGAAGGCGGCGTATTCTGAGCAATTGAGCAATCAAATTTAAAAACGAGACCGAGGAAAAAAAATGGCAAACATACCTAGTGATATTGACATCGCGCGAGTTGCAAAGACTCAGCCAATTGCAGAAATAGGGGCCAAACTGGACATTCCGGCTGACTCACTCCTGACCTATGGTCCGACGAAAGCGAAAATTAGCAATGAGTTTATCGGGTCGTTAAAGGATAGACCTGATGGCAAATTAATATTGGTTACCGCGATCTCACCGACACCTGCAGGCGAAGGGAAAACGACGACGACAGTAGGGTTGGGTGATGGCCTGAATCGCGTCGGCAAAAATACATTAATTTGTCTTCGAGAGCCCTCTCTTGGCCCGTGTTTTGGCATGAAGGGCGGGGCGGCAGGTGGTGGGTATGCACAGGTCGTTCCGATGGAAGATATTAATCTCCATTTTACGGGCGATTTCCATGCGATTGGCGCAGCCCATAATCTATTGTCCGCGCTTGTTGAAAATCATATTTATTGGAGCAATGAACTGGGTATTGATGCTCGACGGGTCACATGGCGGCGTGTCGTCGATATGAATGATCGAGCGCTGCGTGAAATTACAGTTGCGCTCGGCGGAGTGGCAAACGGATTTCCGCGAGAGGGAGGGTTCGATATCACTGTGGCCTCCGAGATTATGGCTATTTTTTGTCTCGCAGAGGACCTGGGTGATTTGCAACGGCGATTGGGGAATATCATCGTGGGCTATACCCGAGATCGCAAGCCGATTCATGCGCGAGATTTGAAGGCTGAGGGGCCGATGACGGCACTCTTGAGAGACGCATTTATGCCAAATTTAGTTCAGACGCTTGAAAACAATCCGGCCATTATCCATGGCGGCCCATTTGCGAACATCGCGCACGGCTGTAACTCGGTGAGAGCGACAAAGACCGCGTTAAAACTGGCAGACTATGTGGTCACTGAAGCCGGGTTTGGTGCAGATCTGGGTGCAGAGAAGTTTTTTGATATCAAATGTCGAAAGGCCGGACTCAGGCCCGACGCCGTTGTGCTTGTTGCAACTGCTAGAGCGCTCAAGATGCACGGGGGTGTGGCTAAAGGAGATTTGGGCTCGGAAAATGTGGGTGCGCTAGTGGATGGTCTTGAGAATCTGGGACGTCACCTTCGAAATATCGGACAATTCGGCGTTCCCGGGGTAGTCGCGATTAATAAATTCACTTTAGATACCCCAGCCGAAATTCAAGCGATACGAGATTATTGTGTACAGTTTGGCGCCGAAGTTTTTGAGTGCAACCATTGGGCAGAGGGTGGCGCAGGCACGATCGAATTGGCTGAGCATGTATCTAAACTAGCCGATTCAGGCCAGAGTCAATTTCGACCACTTTATGACGATCATCTTTCTCTTTGGGAAAAGGTGCGAACGGTTGCGCGAACAATTTATGGAGCTGATGACATCATTGCGGATAAAAAAGTCAGAAGCCAGTTTGAGGAATTTGAGGAGCGCTATAGTCACTTCCCTGTTTGTATGGCAAAAACTCAGTATAGTTTCTCCACAGACCCAAATCTTCTCGGGGCGCCTACGGGTCACATGGTTCCTATCCGTGAGCTAAGACTTTCCGCAGGTGCAGAGTTCGTTGTGGCAATCTGCGGTGAGATTATGACGATGCCGGGTCTCCCTCGTGTTCCTGCCGCTAATAGTATTTTTGTGAACGAAAAAGGCGAGATCGAGGGTTTATTTTAAAAACTGAGTGGTGTTGATCGAGTAATCAAAAAGCCGGCATTTAGGCCGGCTTTTTGTGCTTAATCTAGGCGTTTGAATTGAGCTAAGTGCTGATCAATCTATTGTTGACTGGGTTGACGGTCTCGGTCGCCGAAAAGCACTCTTATTACGCGGGACGGATGCAGCACGCCAACGACGTTGTGATTGGCATCGGTTACGGCCACCGGATTGCGTTCGGTCAAAACCGCTGCGGCAACCGTCTCGATAATCGCGTCTTTCGAGACTTTTAGGTCGCTTAGGATCTCAGATTCGTTGAGGGGGTCCATGACCGATTCAATGCGAAGCACTTTTTCCCTTGGGACTTCCTCTGTAAATTTCCTGACATATTCAGTTGCAGGGTTAAGGACGATATTGGTAGGGGTATCAAGCTGTTCAATGACGCCGTCTTTCATAATAGCAATTCGATCTGCCAGCCGAAGTGCTTCGTCAAAGTCGTGGGTGACAAAAAGAATCGTTTTATTAAGGACACCTTGTAATCTAAGAAATTCATCTTGCATTTCCTTGCGAATTAATGGGTCCAAAGCAGAGAAAGGTTCGTCAAGAAACCAAATATCGGGTTCGATAGCGAGTGACCGGGCGATTCCGACACGCTGTTGCTGACCGCCGGATAGTTGTCTGGGGAAGTAATTCTCGCGTCCCAACAGGCCGACTAACTGGACCATCTCCATTGCTTTCTTAATGCTCTCGTCAGTGCTCATGCCTTTGATCTGCAATGGAAAAGCAATATTCTCGACGACGGTCTTGTGTGGAAGCAGGGCAAAACTCTGAAAAACCATGCCCATTTTGCTTCGACGAAGCTCAATGAGTTGTTTATTGTTCATGGCGAGTAAATCTTGGCCGTCGATAAAAATACGTCCTGCGGTGGCATGGGTCAGTTTCGATATACAACGCAGAAGCGTCGACTTTCCGGACCCTGACAGCCCCATCACAACCAGCATTTCGCCTTGGAAAACTTCAAACGAAGCGTTATTCACGCCCACAATGCAGCCCGCATCTTGAAAGGCTTTTGCATCAACGTTACCTTGTGTTCCGGCGAGCATCTTTGCAGCATTTTCCCCAAATATTTTAAATACGGACTCGCAGGCGATTACAGGTCGCGTGTTTGTGGTGTGAGTTTCGTTTGAGGCCATATTTGGATTCCAAATTTGTCAGTTTAGTATGGGGTTAATTTCCGAGAGAGGGTTTAGTTGATGCCTAGAAGTTTTTTTCGCTCGTTCGCCCAAGTCTGGATTAAATTGTCGACTGCCAGGCACATGAACGAAACAAATATTCCAAGGGCCAAGCCGATTCCTGCACCCCCTTTCTTCGATAGCGCCCCCATGATAATTTGTCCCAAGTCGATCGTCCCGATGAGCGCTCCGAGGATTACCATAAATAGCGCAAAGACCACAGTCTGATTTATGCCGAGCATAATATGGGGTAATGCGAGCGGTAGCTCGATGTTGATCCATCGCTGAGCGCGGGAGACTCCCGACATTGTTCCCGCTTCATGTAAAGATATGGGAACGCTATTAAGGCCCTCGACCGTGTATCGAGTCGCTGGGATAACTGCATAAACAATCGCCGCGATCATTACAGAAGTATCGGTAATCCCAAAAAGAAGAATGACCGGGATGAGGTAAATAAAAGAAGGAAACGTCTGAAAGAAATCGCACACTGAAAGAATCGCCCGACTGGTGACTTCATTTTGGGCGCAAACAGAGCCGACGGTGATCCCGAGAAAAGCCGAAACCAAAACTGCAAAAGTCGCCATATACGCTGTGATTAACGCGCGGTCCCAGTACTCTGACAACGCGATAAATAAAATGAGCCCGCCAACAACGACCGCAGAACGGATCCCTCCTACGATGTAACCAGCGCCCATCACCAGGATGAAGGTTGAGACGACCGGCATCCCAAGGTAAGCCTCTCTCATCGGTACCAGTACCGAAGTGATCAGCCAAACGTTAAATGCGTTGAGTGAAGCAAAGAAAGACTCCCAGAACCAATCAATGCCAGCATCAATAAACGGAGAGATGGTAAACCCTTTATTGAAGGGAATGTAGTAGAGATAGTTGATGCCCTCTTTAAAATAAATCCCTCCTAAATACGACAGAGCGATTGCCACCAGGGTTAGAAGAAGAAAAATAATCAAAGGCCTTTTTCTTTGATAGAAAGTTTGATTTGCGAAATAATCTCTCTGCTTGTTGGCCCATGCAAGTGAGTACTTATCGAGGATAACGGCAATTAAAACAACGCAAAGACCGATCTCGGAGGCCTTACCGATCTCCAAAGAGTTCAAAGCTACCTTCAGGTCAAAGCCCAACCCTTTTGCGCCGATAAACGCAGCAATAGTCGTCATTGCAAGGCATTGCATAATCACTTGGTTAACACCCACCAAGATGTCCCGTTTCGCGGTTGGAATGAGCACCTTGAAGAGGAGTTGAAATCTATTACATCCGCTCATTAAGCCTGAATCGACAATGTCCGGAGAGACTTTCTTTAACCCTAAAATGGTCAGCCTGATCATTGGAGGTGTTGCAAAAATAATGGTCGCAATCGCACCTGCGTGGTCACCGACTCCGAAGAGAACCATCACCGGTACCAGGTAGGAAAAATGAGGCAGCGTCTGCATGCAATTCAAGATGGGCTGCAAAGTCATTTCTACGGTTTTATTCAGATAGCCCCAAATACCGAATCCCAAACCCAGAAAGAAACAAACGGGAGCAGATACCAAAACAAACGATAAGGTTTGCATTGAGGGTTCCCATTGCCCGAATACCGAGAGGTATGCGAAACCAATTCCGGCCAGCATCGCTAAACGAATGCCTTGCAGTTGGTAACCCAAAATTGCGGCACCCGCAACAATCGCGGGCCAAGGTAGAGTGGGCCACGAAAGCCATTCATTGGCATCCATCCAGGCATCACTAAATAGGGCGCTGATCGTCTGCGCGCCACCGAGAAAAAATTCCCGGATTAAGATGATAACGAAAAGAATCGCGCTTCCAATTGATCTGGTAATTATTCTGAAAACGGTTTTTTCTTCGTAGTCTTGCCAGAGGGGATCCCATACATCAACGGTAAACCACTTGAACATCAGATTGTCGAGGAAAAAGTTTATCCACCCCGGAAAGCTTTTAAGTAAAGGGGGTAGTCGCCAGAGGTAACTGGTTTCGGACTGAGGCACAAGAAAATACGCTGCCAAAAAAAGCACAATTAATAAGCCGAACTGTGCGGGCCTCGAATTTTTTAAACTAACAAGCACTTGAATGAGTTCTTCTCTTTATCTGGTACGCGACGATTACATGCTACTGTCGAGGGACCGAGGAATGCCTTGATCATGTTGGTTGATCGAGTATTAATTTGTGTCTCTGATCTTGAGGGGAACGGACACTATTGCTCATTACGAGCTTTAATGCGACTAAAAAAAACCCTCCCCGATATGGGGAGGGTTTTTAAGCAGATTATCGCTAAATCAGTTTTTCCAGAGATCGATCTGGTCTCGATGATTTGCAATGAATGCCGCTGCAGCTTCCGCATGGCTCATGCCTTTGCTGTCAACGTTGTCGGCCATCTCGCCAATTTGAGGGGCATTAAAAGACATTTTTGTATAAAACTTATATGCGTCTGGATGAGAAAGAGGAAACTTGATATGGGCTCCTTTTTTCAGCCAACCTTTGGGGGAACCACATCCAGTCGTTTCCAAAGTTCCGCCATTCTCAATACGGCACCCTTCAAAGTAGGGCGGGAACTCAATAAAAGTGAAACCTGCCGCATCGGTAAAGTTCGGGGACCAGTTAAAGATGACTGTTCCGCGACCTTCTTTTTTTGCCGCATCAAGTTCTGCCCAAAGTGCATTGGCTGCACCTGCAAATTTTACGGTCCATAACTCATCAAGCCCGAGACCTTTAAGTCGGTTAGGCATGACATCGCCGTGCCACTCAACAGGTCCTTCTAACCAACGACCCTTTCCGCCTGAATCAGCTGTCGCGAAATTCTTCGCGCAATCGGGAGATTTGAGGGCTTCCCAGTTAGGGAGTCCTGGACAAAGACCATCTTCAATGACCCAGTTGGGGATACCCATCTCTTCGAACGTGATGAGGTCGTGGCTACCCGCATCTATTAATCCGCCTTTATCCATTGCCTCATAAAAAGGAATAGCCATCGTCGACTCCCAAGTCTCATGGGCGACGTGAAGATCACCGATTCGGACGGCCTCATATCTTGAAGCCGACTCGCTGGGCACTAATTCAACTTTGTGACCCATTTCCTCGAACACCTGGCCCATCACGTGAGCCATCACGATTTGACTTGACCAGTTCAGTACGGGTATTCGTATCGGATCTGCGGCGTGCGTCGTTGCAGATGTCGAGGCGAGGGCGAGCAGCGTAGCTACCCCCAATCCTTTAAATGTTTTCGATTGCTTCATGTTCTCCTCCAAAGTTTTTCAACTTAAATTATTTTTCGTAATCAGACGAGGCCTTGTATCGACCTTACGACTTAGTTTAGGTTACGGACCACAAGCGACCTATAACCAAAAATACACCAATTTGAAATGAGTTTAAATTGATATAAATTCTTGTTTTCAATATAAAAAATTAGGCATGACCGAAACAGTTTTCGTTTTAGACAGTGGGAACCTTCAGCAATACAGCTCCCCTAAACCCAACCTTATTGTCCATCTGAATTTAGTGAGTTATAGGCAGCCTGAGCGGGTTTGATGCGAGGCTCATCGGGAGACTAGGCACGAACACGCTCTTTTTTGGGGTCATAAAAAGGAAAAGGGACAACCAAAGCCGGAATTCGCTTCTGGTGTCCGTCAAGTTTTCCGATCTCTACTTCCGTGCCGGTGTCTGCGTATTCGATGTCTAGCCTACAAAGCGCAATATTTTTACCTAACACGGGCGATCGAGTGGCACTGGTAATAACACCAATCTGAGCGCGACCAACACGAACGCAATCGCCGTGAGCTGCGATCTCGTTTCCGGACACTTCGAGTCCAACTAATTTTCGCTGTGGATTTTCTTTTCGCTTCTCCAGTGCGGCTCTTCCGATGAAGTCGTCCTGTTTGGATTTAAGAGGGACCGCGAATCCAATCCCCGCTTCATACGGATCGGTTTGATCATCAAACTCATAGCCAGCGAAGACAAGGCCGGCCTCTATGCGGACCATATCGAGAGCGTCGAGCCCGAAGGGTTGAAGATCATATGACTGACCCGCTTCCCAGACAGCCTCCCACACTGCTGTTGCGTCATTCGGGTGACAGAACAGTTCGAATCCAAGTTCACCGGTGTACCCCGTTCTCGAAAGCATGAGTGGGGTACCTTGAGGCCCGCCTAAGCGACCCACGCTGAAATAGAACCATTTAAGTTCTTCGGCGCTGGGTTGAGCTGGAGGTGCCCAGAATATCTCTTTAATAAGTTTTCGACTGTTCGGGCCTTGAATCGCAATATTATGAATTTGATCGGTTGAGGACTTAACAAGCACATTCAGTTTCAAAGCAGCGGCCTGTTCGCGTAACCAGATGCCGCTGTAATCGTCACCGCCAATCCATCGGAAGTTGTCAGGTCCCAGGCGTAGGGCGGTGCCGTCATCGATCATTCCGCCGTGGGGATAACACATCGCGGAATAGACAACCTGCCCAATCGAGAGTCGCCGGACATCCCGGGTCAGTGCCGTTTGCATGAGCGTTTCGGCGTCTGGACCAAGGATTTCGAATTTGCGAAGCGGCGAAAGATCCATCACGACAACTTTTTCACGACAAGCCCAATACTCCTCGACCGCGCCGGCATTATTAAAGCAAGTCGGCAGCCAGTATCCGCGGTAGTCGACAAATTTTCGAGTGTGTTTGGAGGTTTGACTGTGAAATCCAGTTTCGCGAGTCAGTTGAGGTTCGGCATCAGGTGTCATACGATAGGCTATTGCTGTAGAGAAAGTTTTTTCGGCGCTGTAGACGCGGACGTGGATGTCAGTTGGATTCCATCCGTTGGCTGCGCTCGTGTCATCAGGACACGCAGTGGAAACGCAAACTAAATCAGTGAGTGCTCTTAGGAGGACGTAATCTCCTGACCGTGACCAGGGTTCATCAAGAAACAGGACATTATGCTCATCTATTCCTGTGTTGTAGAAAAAGTTAACGGCTTCCCAACCTCTGCGCGGTCGAACCCCATTGGGTGCCAGGGCGGCATTAATATTGTCTGAGCAATTTGGGTGTCCAAAGTATCCTTGATCCTCGTAATACTTCGCCGCACATGCAAGCCCAAAGGTATCGTGTCGTCCGCATGTGTCACGGATGACCTCTATAAGTGGGTTCATATCACGGTCGAAATATTTGGAAAATAACCCGGGACCAGGATACGCGCTCCCGATGAGTGTGCGGGTTGTTGTCATATCGATATGACGCTCGCTGCCACGATCGAGAGCCGGTGCTGACAGCGCGAGAAAATCAGAGCACTCTCTCCCGGCCACATCAATAATCTGAATAAATTCCCCGGCCCGGACGGCGTACTGATTTGCAGTGCATTTTTTGATCCTGAAATCCAAGCGTGGATCAGCTAGTGGCTCGGGTAGCCGTGGCTCTATTAAGTCTGCGGTCTGCGCTCGCCGAATAATCGCCTTGAGACCGGTTGGCGGTAATTGCTCGTCTATCGCCATAGGGTTTCCCGGCGCGCAGACAATACATAGGAGAGAGCGTTGCGCGACAAACTCCGCTTGCTCGTTCGCTTGGGTATGGTTTCCGAATAGGGGTAGGGCGCGAGCCTGACTGACATCGACGTCGCGTTTTGCGAGACCGGCAAGACATCGCTCCGAGCCGGATGCTCCCGAAGAGATCATTTGATGAAATCCCGATGCCGTGACGGATGCCCGATCGGAAAGGCCTTTTGGGTCCGGTCTACCGTCTAGATCAAACGCGATTAACTCGCAGGGTTGCCCACCTTCCGGATCAATAATGGTGAGTTGATCTCCACAATGAATTTCGAATATTGCGGAGCCCGTTGCCGGGATAGCGTATCGCTCGAGGGTCGGATCAGACCGCCACAGTCCAGGTTGCAAAGGACTAGATCTTTGAACTGTGGTCGTGTCGATCATTGAAATACGTGAGAAAAAGATTCAAACAAGCGAGCAAGGGATACTAACTTCAAAGGTGGTCCCAAATGCCTGAAAAAGGGGCGAGCCATCAATATTAACTAATATCCATATAAAAATCATTTTTAGTTAGAAATGGTCCAATATGGGTATAAAGAATTGAAAAATAACAAAAAAATATTAAAAAATTTATTTTTTTAGGCCTTAAAAATTTAAGGTTTTTAGTTTTTCAGGCTAGGATACTCAACTATGAAAAGATCAAATTGTGGCCGACGCTAGCACCATGACTTCTTTTCATGACGTTCTTAAATCGCGGTTTCCGAGCAAACTCAACTTTTAGGGGAGGACACGCAGTGGATAACGAACTTAGCGCTCTAAATACCATCTTCACAGAGTTTTACTATTGGGTCACAGTAGTACTGATGTTTTTGATCCATGTGGGATTTTGTATGTATGAGGTGGGCGTCTCACGACATAAAAATCATCTCAATACCTTGATGAAGAACACCATGTTGATCCCGTTGGTGACTGTCACTTGGTTTTTCTTTGGCTGGTGGATTTATTGGGCATTTCCAAACGGCCCCGGCATTTTGGGTGGACTGGTTCTCGAGGCGGACGGCTATGGCGCCAACGAACTTGCCTTACCTTGGACGTCGGCGATGGGGGTTAATATGGCCGACCATATCAACGGGGTTTTCTGGGCCGCTTTTCTTTTATTTTCTTGGACCGCCGCCTCAATCGTTTCCGGTGCCGTCATTGAGCGAATTCGATCGTCGGCGTTTGGAATCTTGGCCATTGCCATCGGATCCGTTTTTTGGACGATCGACGCATCCTGGGGTTGGCATTACGCAGGCTGGATGGTTCAGGTTTTGGGGTATCATGATGCTTATGCCTCTGGAGTTATCCATGCAGTCGCAGGCGGCTTTGGTTTAGGTATTCTCGTTGTGCTGGGCCCTCGTATTGGCAAGTTCAATTCTGACGGTTCCAGTAATAACATTGGCCCCCGCAATCCTTGGTTGGTCACTGTGGGTCTGTTCCTGATCTATACCGGGTTTTGGGGATTCTATGCGGCTTGTAATATCCCGATTTACGATGCAGGAAGTGACTATGGTGGCGGCACGGCTTTCTTTACCGCTACTAATATTTACGTTGCACCGACAACACTGAGTGGCATCACGCTTAATTTTCTGATGTCATTGTCAGGAGGTTTGCTTGCCGGTTACGTAGTCAGCAAAGGTGATCCGTTTTGGACTTATTCGGCAGGCCTTGCCGGTATCATCGCAGCATCTGCAGGTAATGATTTATACAACCCCTTGCAGGCATTATTGATTGGGGCAGCAGCGATTCCGATCATTTACAAGCTTCATTTTTGGGTCGAGAATCGATTCAAAATTGACGATGCGGTTGGGGCAGTTGCAGTCCACGGTTATGCAGGTGTGTTCGGACTTGTGGTCTGCGGGTTCATGCTGTGGGGGTATCCGGCATCACCCTATTGGGAGGCAACGGTTAATCCGATTGGAATGATAACCGGTGCGGTGATCATGTTTGGTGTGCTCGGCTTTTTGCCAGGGTGGGTGATCGCGAAGATTCTCAATGGTATGGGCAAACTGCGAATACCCAGAGAAGTTGAAATCGCGGGCCTTGACTACGAGTTCGCAGAATCTGCTCGAAAAGATCAGCACGCCGTTTCGGCGCTTGAAAAATAACAGGAGGCAATCAAGATGGCTACAGTAGAAACTTGGGCAACCGAGAAAATCTCGGAATACACCGCCATTTACCCCTTTGTTGGAACAGAGTGGGTCTGGCTGATCGTTGCGGTTGTTTTTTGGCTCTGGTGGCATGTGAAGACTAGTGCCAAAGAAAATGAGGAGTTTGACCGGATCAAAAGCCGGGGGCTTGATACCAACAGCTACGATGAACAGAGATCGGATTGGTAACGATTAATGTCTATGGTTGGGTAATTAATAAGGGCGCCTTCGGGCGCCCTTATTTTTCCCCATTTACGCTACGCACGCCAATTAAAAAGGAGATCAGATATGCCCGAGGATTCGCCAGAAAATAAAAGACCCAGTCGAATGATTAATGTTGCATTTCCCTCAGCCAAGTACGGTCTCTGGATCGCTATTGCCCTGATCTGTTCGATCTTGTTGCTCAGGTTTATCGGGGTTATCGGCTCTTAAACAGACGACGATTTTGTTCTTGGGATTCACTTGGTATGGTTACTCCGGATTTGAATCATGTCCGATGAGCAGGCATCCCGTCTCTGTTCTGGAGTTATGAAACGTTCCCGGAGCGTAACTGACAAAGTCTCCTTTCTTTAATACGGTCCCATCGCTTTCGATGAGTTCGCCCTCAAGAATCAGGTACTCCTCTAATTTTTTATGCTCATGAGGAATAGATGCGGAACCGGGCGCCATTCGCATTACGTACCATCCCGTTTGAACCTCCTTGTCGTAGCTAATATTCAGGAGTTTGATATCGTTTTGGGATTCACCGTCTAAATCATATTCATCGTATGGCGCACTAAAAAGATTAATCACTTTTCGTGGGCCTCGCCAGGGAACGTCCATCGTACTTGCCATCGTTAGTCTCCTTAATGAGGTTGAGAGGATTAAAAGCAGCGAGGCATCAGCGCCATTTCAGCTCGGTGTTGAGTGTTCGCTTAGACCAGTTATAAACCAATTCTATAGACTAACGTTGAAGACGACGGTAACGATTGCGTTGTTGCGAGGACCCTATTAAGGTTTGGTTAACTACATTGTTCAACGCACGCTGAAAGATGATGGGGTGAGTTATGCGTAAAAGAGTCGCGATCATTGGCGCAGGCCCAAGCGGTCTTGCCCAGTTGAGGGCATTTCAGTCAGCAGCCGAAAAAGGGGCTGAGATTCCAGAAGTCGTTTGTTTCGAGCGACAGTCGGATTGGGGCGGTATTTGGAATTACACCTGGCGGACCGGTACCGATGAATTTGGCGAGCCCGTTCATTGCAGTATGTACCGCTACCTCTGGTCCAACGGGCCCAAAGAATGCCTTGAGTTTGCGGACTACACATTTGAAGAACATTTTGGTCGACCGATTGCGTCATATCCGCCTCGGGAAGTGTTGTGGGACTATATGAAAGGCCGGGTCGAAAAGGCCGGCGTGCGTGATCAAATTCGGTTTTCAACTGCAGTGCGAGCGGTTGAGTATTGCGAGGAACGCGGTAATTTTTCAGTGAATGTCCACCATCTTGTAGATGATCATCATTACGTTGAAGAGTTTGATTACGTTGTAGTGGCAACGGGACACTTTTCCACGCCGAATGTACCCCACTTTGACGGTCTGGCGAGTTTTAACGGGCGTGTTATGCACGCTCATGATTTTCGAGATGCACTGGAATTCAAAGATAAAAATATTCTAATTATTGGCACAAGCTACTCCGCGGAAGACATTGGTTCTCAATGTTATAAATACGGAGCGAAGTCGATTACGGTCTCTCACCGAACGGCACCAATGGGTTTTCATTGGCCGGACAACTGGGAAGAGGTTCCGATACTCACTCGGGTCGATAAAAACACCTGTCATTTTAAGGACGGTTCAAGCAAAAAGATTGACGCGATTATTATGTGTACGGGCTATCTTCACCACTTTCCATTTCTTCCCGATGAGTTGCGCTTACAGACCGGTAACCGGTTGTGGCCATTGGGTTTGTATAAAGGAGTTTTTTGGGAACCAAACCCGAAGTTAATGTATCTTGGAATGCAAGATCAGTTTTACACTTTTAATATGTTCGATGCACAGGCGTGGTACGCAAGAGACTATATCTTGGGTCGAATTAACGTCCCTGATTTGGCAGCGATGCGCCATCATAGTCAAACATGGCGCGATCGGGAGGAGACGCTTGCAGATGATGAGCAGATGATCTGGTTTCAGGGTGATTATGTTCAGGAGTTAATAGCTGAAACTGACTATCCCAATTTCGACGTTGCGGGCGTAAACCGGACTTTCGTGGAATGGGAGCATCACAAGCATGAGGACATCATGGGCTTTAGAAATAACGCCTACCGGTCTTTAATGACGGGGAATATGCAAGCGGTGCACCATACGCCATGGCTCGAGGCTCTTGATGATTCAAAGGATTCATACCTCAAAACCAACTGATTTCCGCTGAGAAGATACTTTCGGTTCAGGACAGTCGCCCAAAATTATTGTTTCTTCAGAGGAAACAAATTTTCTGCCTATTGAATTTTCCAACAGAACGGCGTACGCTGATTACCGGGATTAAACATTTCAGGAAACAGTTATGTGCGGAATAGCGGGAGTCATGTATCGCGGTAGCGAGAATTTCGGCACCGGGGAAGCGTTGATCCGTATGCTCGATGGTTGCCAGCATCGAGGACCTGATTCGACGGGCTTTGCATTGTATTCCCCCGAGCCATCCGGTCAATTAAAGCTCAGATTTTTTATTGATCCTGTCGCAACTGTCGACGTCGATAGCGCCATCGCCTCTATACGTTCACGGTTACTTGATCTTGGGGCGACGATCGAAGAGGAAGCTAAAGCCGGGGATAATTATCGGGTCACGATTCGGTATACCGGTGATATTCAAAAATTGTCATATGAAATGGAACACGCGGCGAAAGTGATATCAATTGGTACCAGTCTTGAGATTGTAAAAGATGTGGGTACAGCACATGAAGTTGATGATCGTTATCAGGTCAATCAGTTTAGCGGGACTCATGGATTGGGTCATGTAAGGCTTGCAACCGAGAGCGATGTAAAACCGGAAGCCTCACATCCTTTTTGGGCGACAGGGTTTGCAGATGTTGCAATCGTGCATAACGGCCAAATTACGAATTATTGGAAAATGCGCCGCCGCCTGGAGCAAAGAGATTTTGAATTCACCACGGACAATGACAGCGAATTGATTGCGGTATATCTTGCCGATAAGATGGCACAAGGGATAGAGCTGAAGGAGGCTCTTGCGAGCTCGATTGATGACTTGGACGGTACTTTTTCATTTTTAGTTTCTACCGAAAATGAAATTGGTTATGCGAAGGATCGATTGGCCGCCAAGCCTATGATCATGTATGAAGATGATGACCTTGTGGCGATCGCTTCTGAAGAGGTTTCTCTTAATCGACTCTTTCCCGGCCGCGCGCTTAATACTCGTGAACCTGCTCCTGGTTCCTTTGCCACATGGTCTCGCTCGATTTAGCGAAGTTGAGTGTCCGTGATGCGAACACTCAACTTCGAAAACTAGGAGAGGAAGGCGAAAATATAGAAGTTCTGAATCCAGACGCTCGACACCACATTGGTGTTGGTCTGACGGCACCTGTTGATGTGATGGTAAAGGGGTCTGCTGGATATTTTTGTGCGGGACTGACAGATCAGGCGCGATTTACAGTAACCCATAACGTCGGGTGGGGCGTGGGTGACAATATGTACTCGGGGTCTGTGGTTGTGGGAGGTAACGCAGGCGCGATTCCCGGAGTCGCGATCCGAGGCGCCGAAATCGTGATTAAGGGGAACATGGGATCTCGCGCCGGGCAGGTGATGAAGGCAGGCACTTTGTGCTGTGCTGGTAATGCGAATTTCATGGCTGGATACATGATGTATGGCGGCCGAATTATCATATTAGGTGATTCCGGTGAGAGACTCGGCGAGGACATGTCGAGCGGCGAGATTTTTGTGGCGGGCAAAGTCCAAGATCTTGGATCGGACGCGATGCTGACCGATATCTCTCAATCGGAAGTAGATTCTCTTTGCGAATTTCTCGACCGGTACGAGATTAAAGCGCCCAAAAGTTTTTCGAAAGTCATCAACGCGGGGACCAAGCTTCGATATGGCACCCCTGAGCGACCGATGCGAAGTATCCCGTTCAGCAGTTTTTCAGGCGCGTCCTCTTATTGGAATCCGAAAGTGCAAGAAGATGTGGTGATCAAGTCGCAGAGCGGGCGGTATCGAATTCGAGGTTACGGTGGCGCTCGTCCGCTGCCACACCTAAGCGATATCGGCTTTCGTAAGAATCTTGAGAATGCGGGAAGTGACCGTAATGTTGTGCAAAGCGTAGAGATGGCAACAGAGATCGGCGGTATCAATGGGGCACGACCGCTCAAACTGAGCATGCCAGTCATGATTGCGCCAATGAGTTATGGCGCTCTTAGCCGATCGACAAAATATGCGATCGCCATGGGTTCTGCAATGTCAGGAATCGCTGAGAATACGGGCGAAGGCGGAATGAGCGATGCGCAACGTGACGCTGCAGGCCAACTGATTTTTCAGTGCCTTGGCGGGCGACTGGGATGGAATATCCATGATATGCGGCGAGCAGACGCACTTGAGATCTACATTTCGCAGGGTGCGAAGCCCGGACTGGGTGGCCAATTAATGGCCAAAAAAGTGACGCCTGAATTAGCTGAGATCCGAGGAATTCCATCGGGCATCGATCTTCGGTCTCCGTCAAGACATCCCGATATTTTAGGCGCGGATGATCTGGTTATTAAGGTCGAGGAGTTCCGTGAGGCCACTGGCTATGAAGTGCCCATAAGCGTCAAATTGGGTGCCGGACGGATTCGCGATGACATCAAAATCGCCTCTAAAGATGGCTTTGATTTTGTCGAACTGGACGGAATGCAAGGTTCGACCGGTGCGGGTAGCGCTGAAGTCATCGACAACGTTGGCATCCCAACGCTTCCTGCAATCATTGAAGCTATTGAAGCGCTGGAAGAGATCGGCGCGCGAGAAAAAATTCAGTTGGTATTAATGGGTGGCCTGCGGGATGGCGTCGACGCGGTGAAAGCCTTGTGCCTTGGTGCTGATGCGGTTGCTTTTGGGACTTCAGTCATAGTGGCGGGCGGTTGTATCTCATGCATGCAGTGTCATGTGGGTCAGTGTGTCACTGGGATTGCAACTCAGGATCCAGAGCACGAGAAGCGTTATAAGCCTGAGATCGAGGCTAGCAATATTCACAGATTCCTTGAGAGTGTTCGATGGCAAATCGCCGCACTCACCGACGCACTCGGTTACAACGATGTTAAAAATTTGAGCCGCGATGACTTGGTGGCTTTAACCCCTGAGGCTGCGGACATCACGGGCCTGCCATATGAACCGGTAGTGAGCGCGTCTGTGATGCAAGAAGAAGGTATTAACGCATGACTGTATACAATCTTGACCGTATTAGCGTTCCGGTCACCCCGCCCGGATTTTCTGACGATACATCCGATCTACATTATGTGCCGGCACCTTGTCAGGTCGCTTGCCCCGTAGGAACCGATGCGCCGTCCTATATCGGTTATATCTGGGAGCAGAAGTACGCCGAAGCTTTCGAAGCGATAACCGCAACCAATCCTTTCAGTTCAATCTGCGGGCGCGTTTGTGACGCGCCGTGTGAGCCCGCCTGCCGGCGGGAGAGCAGTGACGGCGCAGTACAGATTCGCAATTTAAAGCGCTTTGTAATGGATAAGTTAGGGCGGGACGCACCGATCACAAAATATGAAGTATCACGAGAACAGTCCGTCGGTATTGTCGGTTCAGGCCCTGCCGGATTAACTGCCGCTTTCGAGCTCTGCAAGGCGGGGTTCGCGGTTGATATTTATGAGATGACCGATCGCTTGGGCGGTACTATGGTTTGGGGAATACCCCAGTTTCGACTGCCTGCAGGCGTTATTGAGGAAGATATTGAGCGCTTGCAGAAACAGTGCTTGGGTTTGACAGTGCACCTCAATACGTCACTGGGCTCAGCAATATCGCTTGATGAGCTGAAATCTCGCCACAACGCTGTGTTGCTTACGATTGGAGCTTGGTGGGGTAAGCCGATGGGTGTTGCGGGGGAAGATCATCCCCAGGTTGAAGACGGCGTTAGCTTTCTTCGTCGAATTAATGCAGGCGAGCGCCCTCACATGCCCGAAACCGTTGTCGTTGTTGGCGGAGGAGATGTTGCAATGGATGCCTGCCGAGCAGCACTTCGTCTTCCAGGGTGTAAGTCAGTCAAAGTTGTTTATCGTCGCGGGCCTGATGAGATTCCTGCGCGGAAGATTGAGCTGCATCATGCGCAAAAAGAGGGTATTGAGTTTATTTACAACACGCTTCAAACGGGAATCGAAGCTGACGGTGATGACCTGTTACTCCGATGTGTTCATACCGAGGCGGGTGCACCCGATGAAGATGGGCGTCGATCTCCTGTGATTGTTGATAACAGCGAACACCATATTCACTGCGGAATGATTATTGCTGCAGTGGGCCAGAAAGGCGTTAGCGAAGCTTTGGATGTAGATGGATTAATGTCGGGAGACCGGGTCGCAACTGATTATTCAACGATGCAAACCAGCGACCCCCAAGTGTTTGCCGCGGGCGATGGTGCTTTCGGCGGGTCTACCATTGTGATGGCGATGAATCACGGACAGCGTGCAGCGTATTACATTAAGGCCGCGCTAGATAACGTTGAAAACCCTATTGCATACCGTACGCCGTATCGCACTCGCCACGTACCGGTTGCGCAAGATCTTGAATGGGAGCAGTTTGCACTTGAAGAGCCCGTTTTTCATGGTGTCGGTGAGAAGCCTGAAGCTTTTCCGGAGATTGAGGATACCTATGATGAGTCTGCTGCCCGCCGTGAGGCCGCTCGATGCTATCGGTGCGATGCGGAGACGGGTTCGACGGACTACTCTGTTAGGCATCGTGAAGATCTTTTTTCAATGGCTAGAACCCATCCGCAAGATACTGCCAAGCATCAAGCAATGCTGCAGCGCCGGCTACTGAATCGTGAAAATCCCTATCCGTCAGAGCGTCCAGCGTCGCTCGATGACCTGGTTTTCTTACCTGCGAACTTGTCTCGACTGGTTATTGATCCCTACCGTGAGGCCTGTCGGATTGATATCTCGCTCTCGCCCGATGTCTTATTGAAGCAACCGTTTTTAATAGCCGGACTTGACCAAGCTCCCGAAGAAGTTAGACGATCTGCATGGCATGCAGCCAATGAAAATGGCGTGGGTGTCATCAGTCAAACCGCGCCTGACGACAAATCCAGATGGTTTCAAATTCTGGACGCCAACAACACCCCTGATCAAGAGGCCGCTGGATGGATTCAGCCCTGGTCAGAACTCTTATCACCCATCGACCGGCGCGACAATGCGCCATTAAAAGGGATTTCGGTAAAGCATCCTGATGATATCAGCGCCGTTCTTGATGTTGCGCTCGATCAGAATTATCAATTTCTTTTTTTAGACGCTACGGGTGGCAATGCAGACTGGGCGAGCGAACTCATGAATCAACCACGTTTCGAATTACTATCAGAGACTGTAATCGAAATGCGTCGTCGAAAAAAAGAAGAAGCGCTGGTATTAATTTATAGCGGGGGAGTCCGCTCCGGAACTGACGCAGCGCGTTTGATTGCGCTAGGGGCAAACGCTGTGGTTTATGGTGTTGCAGCTGCGTTGGCGCTGGGCGGTGAGATTGGCCAATCTCAAATTGAGTGGAGATCCGATCGCGCTCCGGGTGAGCGGACGGATGGTCTTACGTCGATTCTTAATGCCCACGCTGGTGAGGCGTCAATGATGGCGCGTTGTACGGGTAAAACATGCCTTCACAACCTTGAACCTGAAGATCTTCGAAGCGTAACTTTGGCGACCAGTGCGGCCACAAATATTCCGGTTCCCGGCCATAACGTGACACGCGCCCGATTGCTCTAATGACGGCTCGCCCGACGAGATCGGTGCCAG
Source organism: Pseudomonadota bacterium (assembly GCA_018672825.1). GTDB lineage: Bacteria > Pseudomonadota > Gammaproteobacteria > Arenicellales > UBA868 > UBA868. The sequence goes on from JABHUE010000154.1 coordinate 27,705, forward strand.
CACTTGAACGGGACTCGTCCACTGTGGAGGGCAAAGCCAAGCCGCTTGAAGATGCGATTGGCCGGCAGGTGCATGTTTATCGAACCCAGCTCGGGATGACGATTTCCAATCTCGCTCATCAGTCAGGGGTTTCGGCGGGAATGCTGTCGAAAATTGAGAATGGTCAGACGTCGCCGTCGCTCAATACGTTGCAGTTGCTTGCGGCCGCGTTAAATGTGCCGGTGACTGCGCTTTTTAGAAAATTTGAGCAAGAACGCGAAGCTTCTTTTGTTCGAGCAGGACAGGGCTTGGTGATCGATCGGCGCGGGACTCGCGCGGGACATCAGTATCACTTGCTGGGCCATTCGGTGGGTGATCGTGCAACGCTGGTCGAGCCCTATCTAATTGTGATCTCGGAACCATCCGAAGTGTTTTCGCTTTTTCAGCATGAAGGGGTTGAATTTATCTATATCCTGGAGGGAGAGGTGGTTTACCGACATGGATCCCGGCTTTACCCGATGAGTGAAGGGGACTCATTATATTTTGATGCGGATACGCCTCATGGACCCGAGGAATTGGGCAGGCTTCCTATTCGATTCTTGTCATTCATCGTTGAGCCTCAATCAGACTCATGAGATAGTAGCCACTATCAGCTGTTCGTTGAAATAAAAATAATCAATTGGAGGAAACGCCTTATGGCAGTCAATCTCGCCGCGGTCGCTAAACAAAGAAAGATAAAGTATTTTTTGATTAGTTTTGTTGATCTATTTGGGGTCCTGCGCTCCAAGCTGGTGCCGGCCCGCGCAATCGGGCAGATGCAGCGGGACGGCGCCGGGTTTGCAGGTTTTGCTGCGTGGCTAGATATGACGCCCGCACACCCCGATCTGTTTGCGGTTCCAGATCCTGCGAGTTTGATCCAACTGCCATGGAAGCCCGAGGTCGCCTGGCTTGCGGGTGACCTCGTTATGGACGGCAAACCTGTTCAGGCATCTCCACGCGTGGCGCTAAAAAACCAGATCGCGTCGGCGGCAAAAGAGGGTATGCGACTGAAAACCGGGGTCGAGTGCGAGTTTTTTCTGGTGAGTCCAGATGGGATGTCGATCGCTGATGCCAGCGATACTCAAGAAAAACCTTGCTACGATCAGTCTGCACTGATGCGTCGCTATGACGTAATTAGCGAGATTTGCGATTGCATGATTGCTTTACGGTGGAATCCTTATCAAAACGATCATGAGGATGCTAACGGGCAGTTCGAGATGAATTGGGACTATGACGATGCGTTAGTCACCGCTGATCGACACGTTTTCTTTAAATATATGGTTAAGTCTATTGCTGAAAAGCATGGCCTGAGAGCGACCTTTATGCCCAAGCCCTTTCTGAATCTGACTGGGAACGGCTGTCACGCGCATGTTTCAGTATGGGATAAGTCGGGCAAGAAGAATCTTTTTATCAGCAAATCAGATAAGTTGGGTTTGTCAAAAATGGCGTATAAGTTTCTGGGAGGCGTATTGCACAGCGCAGACACGCTAGCGGCCATATTTAATCCAACGGTTAACAGCTACAAGAGAATCGACGCACAGGTCACCTCGTCTGGTGCAACCTGGTCACCGAACGCGATCACTTATGGCGGCAACAACCGAACCCATATGGTTCGGGTGCCAGATGTTGGTCGATTTGAGATGCGTTTAATGGACGGTGCGGTTAACCCCTACTTATTGCAGGCCGGCATATTGGCCGCGGGTCTTGATGGTGTGGCTAATGACCGTGATCCGGGTAAACCGTCATCGCTGAATATGTATACCGAAGGTCATAAAGCGACCGGGGTTCGACGCCTGCCGTCCAACCTGCTTGACGCCATAAGGTTGTTCGAAAAAAGCAAGGTGCTTCGTGCGACTCTTGGCAATGAACTGGTCAATAGTTACGCCAAGCTGAAACATCAAGATTGGCGCAGTTACAGTGCGGCGATCAGTCAATGGGAGCGGGACAACACGCTCGACTGCTAATATTAACGCGTCAGGTTAGCGGGTTAGCTCACATGAAATTATTGGTTTTTCAGCATATTGGGTGTGAACATCCCGGAATTTTTCGACAGTTTTTTGATGAAGCCCGGATTGATTGGGACGTAGTCAAACTTGATGCGGGAGAGCAGATTCCGCCGCTCGAACGCTTTGATGCGCTCTGGGTAATGGGTGGCCCGATGGATGTCTGGGACACTGATTCGTGCCCTTGGCTTGTTCCCGAGAAGGAAGCGATTCGACGTTGGGTGCAAACGTTAAAAAAGCCTTTTCTTGGCCTTTGTCTTGGTCATCAGCTTCTCGCCGATTCGCTTGGGGGGACATGCGGGTGGACAGATAAACCTGAAATTGGAATCCTCGACGTTGATCTTGCTGAGGAAGCCAAAGATGATCCATTACTGAGGGGGGTGGACGCGTCCATCAAATGCTTGCAATGGCATTCAGTGTCAGTGACAACGCCTCCGGCGGGTGCCTTGCTTCTCGCGAGTTCGCCGGATTGTCAGTGGCAAGCCATGCGGGTTGGCAAGAATGCGTGGGGACTACAGTTTCACGTCGAGTTGCAAGAGTCCACGGTTCAAGAGTGGAGTGAGGTGCCGGCCTACGCGGAAGCGCTTGAAAAAGCCAAAGGATGTAGTGCACTTGCTGAAATGAAACGCGATGCAAACGCGCTCATGCCAGAGTTCAATCGTAATGCACGTGTAATCTTCGACAATTTTACCGAGGTAATGAGAAGGTTCTAGCCTCTCAACAAAAATCATCGCCCGGAGACCATTCCGGTCGCGCGAGCTCAAAATCGTCAAAAGTAAAAGCGGGCGATACCGTGCATCCGATCAAGGACCATTCGCCCATCGATTGCATCGAAAACCAGGTGTGGGCCGGAACCACCCAGTGATACTGCTGACCCTCGGTAAAATCTTTTCCAAGCGTGAGATCTTTGATTTTTTGCCCGTCAGACGAGGTTTTAACTTTCATGGGATCGCCATCATAAAAGTGCAAAATTTCATTTTTACTGAGGCGATGCCAGTGCGACGTTTCACCTTTTATGAGGAGATAAAAAATGAGACTCGTTGCCTCCCTCGTGTCACGGAAAGTTTCAACGAAGTGCCCCCCCTCGGGATGGGCAGAAAGTTTTAAGGCGCTAATGATGTCGGCTGCTTTTTTCATGAATCCACTCTCTATTTTTATTTACCTGATTTAACAAGAAGCTGCGAGCGCCGATCTCGTCCACATGAACTGTGAATACTACGGCAAGCAATAAGTATCGGATTCATTTCGGAAACATTAAATCTGTTTCTTTAGAGATTTAACTGCTTAGTGGCCCCCCCAAGCAACCGCGGGAGTTTCAAGGTCAGACCAGCCGATGTTTTATCTTAAGTCCACCAAACCTCTATGACATACTCGAATCGACGGCGTCAGAGATTCCAAGGATATACCTGTGCATTCACTCGATAAACGGTTTCTAAAAGAGATCAAACGCGTTCTGCCGAGCCAGACCATTTTGCTGTCGGAAGAGCAGCGCAAACCCTATGAATGTGATGGACTGTCAGGTTACCGGGCGTTGCCAGGGGTTGTATTACTTCCTGATACCGTCGATGCTGTGAAAAAGATTCTTGCACTCTGTCAGCGCTACCAGATTCCTGTGGTCGCGAGGGGCGCGGGCACGGGCTTATCGGGAGGGGCTACCCCTCACCCGGAGGGTGTTCTGCTCAGCATGGCACGGTTTAATCAAGTGCTATCGATCGATCAAGTTGCGGCGACCGCTCGGGTTCAGCCTGGGGTTAGAAATCTTGCGATCAGTGAGGCCGTAGCCGATATCGGGCTTTATTATGCGCCGGATCCGTCCTCGCAAATTGCTTGCACGATTGGCGGCAACGTTGCTGAAAATGCGGGAGGCGTGCATTGCCTTAAATACGGTCTTACGGTTCATAACGTAGTCTCAGCTCAAGTTGTTTTGATGGGAGGCGAGATTCTGGAGATTGGCGGAGAGGCTTTGGATAATCCTGGCTATGACTTGCTGGCAGCTTTTGTTGGGTCTGAAGGTATGCTGGGTGTTGTCACCGAAGTTACCGTACGTCTTTTGCCCCGTCCGATAGCAGCAAAAGCGTTAATGTCGTCCTTTGATTCAACCGAGGATGCTGCGGCGGCCGTTGCCAGGATCATTGCTGAAGGTATCATTCCGGCTGGCCTTGAGATGATGGACAACCCTGCAATTGTTGCGGCAGAGGACTTTGTGAGCGCCGGGTATCCACGAGATGCCGCCGCGATCCTGCTTTGTGAGCTTGATGGCGGAATCGAGGAGGTTGAGGCTGACGTGGCCACAGTTTCCCAATTATTGCTGGATTGCGGTGCGATTGACGTCCACGTCGCGCAGGACGAATCCGAGCGCGCGCGTTTTTGGTCGGGTCGCAAAAATGCTTTTCCGGCGGTCGGGCGAATATCGCCGGATTATTATTGTATCGATGGCACAATCCCGCGCAGGATGCTCGGCAAAGTCTTGGCCGGAATTACAACTCTCGCAACCGATTACCAGCTTAAGGTCGCCAACGTTTTTCATGCCGGCGATGGCAACCTTCATCCCTTAATTCTTTATGATGCCGGCAAGCCGGGTGAATTTGAGCGCACCGAGGCGTTGGGGGCGGAGATACTGCAGCTCTGTGTTCGTGCCGGCGGTACCATTACCGGCGAGCATGGCGTTGGGCTTGAAAAGATTGATCAGATGTGTGTTCAGTTTGGAGCCGGTGAGCTTGAACAATTTCATGCATTGAAGAAGGTATTTGATCCGGACGGTCTACTCAACCCCGGAAAAGCCGTGCCGACCTTATCCCGTTGCGCGGAGTTCAATGCGATGCATGTTCATGGTGGACATCTTCCGCACCCTGAGCTGCCACGGTTTTGATTCGAGGTTTCAGGTGAACAATTTTATTCAATCCCTTGCGGAAACGGTCGGCGAAGCGGCGGCGAAAGGAGATCCGCTTTGTATTCAAGGCGGGAACACCAAAAAATTTCTAGGTCGGGAGCCTCTGGGTAAGCCGTGCTCTATTTCGAGCTATGCGGGTGTGACCAACTATGAGCCCACCGAGCTTGTCATTACCGCCAAAGCGGGTACAAAACTAGTGAATATTGAGGCTACTCTCGCCGAGGCGGGCCAAATGCTTCCGTTTGAGCCTCCCGGTTTTGGGGTTGACGCTACGATTGGAGGCACAATTGCTTGTGGATTATCCGGACCCGCCCGGCCTTACCGCGGCGCAGCTCGTGACCTCGTTCTCGGAATTAACTGTATTAATGGAAGCGGCCAAGTTCTTAAATTTGGCGGCCAGGTCATGAAGAATGTTGCGGGGTATGACGTATCCAGACTCATGGTAGGTGCTATGGGAACATTAGGGATCATGACTGAGATTTCCCTTAAGGTTCTACCCACACCCAGGCACACCAGAACGCTTGTGTTTGAGTGTTCCAGTTCGGCTGCGCTGAAAAAAATGACATCTCTTTTTGCCCGTTCGATTCCGGTGACGGCGAGCGCGTGGCATGATGACTTTTTACGTATTCGTTTATCTGGCGTTAAGGGCTCGGTTGATGCGGCATCGGCCGAGCTCGGTGGAGATTTTGATTCGGATGGGGATCAGTTCTGGCAGAAAATCAAGGAGCACCGACTTGATTTTTTTAATGGGCCCGGGCCGTTATGGCGATTGAGCCTTAAACCAAAGAACGAGGTGCTTCCGCTAACAGATCCGTACCTGATTGAATGGGGCGGCGGTCTTTATTGGGTTAAAACTTCTCGACCACCGTCAGATTTAATAAAGATTGCCGCATCTGCAGGGGGGTACATTACACGGTTTAATGGCGGTGATCGCACGGAGAACCTTGCTGGATTGGAAGATGTTGGTTTGCGACTTAATCAACAGCTGAAAAAAGGCTTTGATCCCCAAAACATTTTAAATCCCGGCCGGTTATTTGTCTGAAACATTATGCATGTTGAATTAGCCCCGCAATTTTCTGAATCCGAGTTTGGTCAAGAAGCGGGCAGCATTCTTGGCAAATGCGTTCACTGCGGTTTTTGCACAGCCACATGCCCCACCTATCAAATTCTTGGGGATGAGCTTGATGGGCCACGGGGGAGAATTTACCTTATCAAGGAGTTTCTCGAGACGGGTGATTGCACGGACACCACGCGCACGCATCTGGATCGTTGCCTGACCTGCCGCGCTTGTGAAACAACTTGCCCGTCCGGCGTCAATTACGGAAGACTGCTTGAAATAAGTCGTCCGAGAATAGACCAAACGGTTCCAAGAGACCGGCGCGATCGATTCAAGCGGTGGCTGCTTCGTCGATTGATTGGCAGTCGTTGGTTCTCGATGACTTTCAGGATAGGCCAGTCGTTGAGAGCGCTAATGCCGTCGGTTGTGGCAAGGCATATTCCGGAATCGCGACCTGCGGGAGATCGCCCTACGGCCCGGGTCAAAAAAAAAGTATTGATGTTAGAGGGTTGTGTTCAACCCGCAATGGCGCCGGTGATTAATGCAGCCGCAAGTCGGGTGCTGATGCAGATCGGTTATGAAGTTGTATCTACGCCAACGGCGGGTTGTTGTGGCGCGATCGACCTTCATCTTGGCGCCGAAG
>JABHUE010000093.1 GCA_018672825.1 Pseudomonadota bacterium
CTTCGGCAGTTGCCGCCAAAATCGCAGTGTCCAGCTTGTCGCCCATGATGGTGGCTGTTTTGCGAACCGTGATTGGCGGGTTGATTGCGCTACCGATGGCAATGCTGTTCCGCATCCCGCTGCCCGCCCATGCGTCTCAACGATATCTGCTGATACTTTCCGGATTTTGTGGTTTTGTCGCTTTCCCCATCCTGTTTACGCTGGGAATTCTCCATACCTCAGCTAATCATGCGTCGATGATTCTGGCGGGTCTCCCGGTTTTTACCGGACTGATCGCCATGGCCTGGGACAGGAAATGGCCCGCTCGCGTGTGGTGGATTGGATGCGCTATTGCAATGGCAGGCGAGGCGTTACTGATTTTTGGTCATGATTCGAGCCATGCGAGTGGTGCCAGCATTTACGGTGATCTGCTGGTGCTCGCTTCAAATGTTTTTGCATCGCTGGGTTATGTCGCGGGCGCTCGACTCGAGCGTGACGGCTATCCTGCAATGGGAACGACTTTTTATGGTGTGGGTCTGTATGCAATATTGCTATTGCCTATGCTTTTTCTTGTGGACCCTGGTATCCCCATGAGGGCGGTTTCCACTGAGATCTGGATTGCTATCGCTTATCTTGCGATCGGCGTAACGATCGTCGGTTATGTGCTTTGGTACTGGGCACTGGGGCAGGGCGGTATTGCAAGAATCTCACTACTGCAATTTTTGCAGCCTGTCTCTGGCGTGATTCTCGCCGCTATTTTGCTGAGCGAGACCGTTGGAAGCGTTTTTATGATCGCTTCGTGCGTCATTTTATTTGGCGTCTGGATCGCCCTGAGCGCCAATCGATGATCATCACACGCTAAGCGTATTAAGCCTCAAGCATAACTGGCGATTGGCGATCCAAAATATCCGGCGGGAATAGTAATCCCGAGTCCGGGGCCGGGGGGCACGGCAATGGTGCCATTAACAATTCTCGGGCCATGTAAATCGTCATAGTGTTCGGCCTGGTAAGGATCTGATATCCATGCGCCGCGACTGAGGTGGGGATGAAACGTCGATCCCACGTGAACACAAGCCGCCGCAATAATGTCGCCACCCCAGGAGTCATCACAACTGGTCGGCGTGTTGGCGGCATGGCACAAATCGCGAATCGCCCGCATCCCGCTGATTCCCCCGATGCGAGTGAGTTTCATCCCGAACCCATCAGCAACGCCACTGCTGATGGCCCGCGCGATAGTGGCAAGATCAGTGGCAGATTCATCAAGTATTAACGGGTGATGAAGGAGTTTTCGAGCGGTGGCGCATTCAGCATAAGTGGCGCAGGGCTGTTCAATGACGAGCTTAAGATCCCGGCAGGCCTGGGAGACGAGCAGGGTCTCGCTAACGGTCCAGCCGCGATTGCAGTCCACAAAAAGATCAACACCGGGACGAGTGACACGGGCTACCGCGTGAATGGCGTCGATGTCTTCATCGATATGCCGTCCGCCTGATTTTAGCTGTAATTTAGTGTGCCCCTCGTCCTGTAGCGCTTCTGCTAGTTGGGCTGATGTCTCCGGCGTTCCAATGGGAATGACATGATAGGTTGATACCGGATCCATTCGGGCACCGCCCAGAAGATCACAGATTCTTCGGTTGTGCGCTTTACCCAGAAGATCCCAGCAGGCAATGTCAATCGCGGATCTCGCGCCTTGACCGCCATCCATGATCGAAGTCATTGCGTCATGGACAAGACCGATTCGCTCGGGGTCGACACCGATGAGTGCGGGACCGAGAAGACCAAGATCCGCCTGAATACTTTGGGCATGCTCGACTTGCGGCAGGGGACCGGTTGGACAAATCTCGCCCCACCCAACATGCGCGGTATCTGTCAGTATTTCGACAACCGTCGTTTCCGGATCGCCGACCGCCGCGCTCGACATGTTGTAACCCGCCACCATTGCAAGCCGCTTGGCGTAAACATTCACTTGAGTGACTTTCATTTTTTAATCCTAACGTTTTGCTTGTTTGGGTGAGCCAAACTGATAGGGCGCTTATTAATTGTTACTAATGGGTTTGAGCGTAAATAAAAGCCTCTTTGTTTGATAGTTAAGAAACTCCGGTGTGTCGATATCTCGACAATCCGCGTCGTGCTTTGAGGCCAACGTTTTTCAAACTGTTTAAGGGGTTAGGATGAATGAGGTTAACAATTACCGTCAGCACTAATGCCCGTCTGACCCCCACTAATCAACTCCAGCTCAAAATCTGTTAGTTCCTCGCCTTCACCAAGGAAGCCTTGATGTTCATACACCTCTTCTGCGGTGATGTTATAGCCGTGGGACTTGGCGAGTATTGAAATGCTATTACCCAGACCATTTCCATTAGCAATAGCCGTGTTGATTCTTGAGACAACAGCCTCTTGGAGTTCGACACTCTCTAGGACAGCACTACGAAAGGACTGGAAGTCGGTCATGGGCTTACCTAACGAATAAGATTTTTTTCTGGCTTGGTTTCATCTGAAAATGCTTTTAAGGGTATACCCCTTCGATCATTGAAATTAATGTGGTGCTAGAGACATCAGCGCCGGCATCTTCTCTTGTCTTTGCAATATCCTCACGCTCACCAAATGTTTTCATCTGGTCCGTATCTTTCATATCCAGAACTCATACTACAATGACAACCGTAATCATTGGAGATTTAAAATGAAACGACTAATTGGTTTTTTGTTTGCCTTGATCACAATTACGCCGGCTATTGCTTCAGATTCGGCGATTACGTACGTCGAAAGATATGATTCTGGCGCTGTTTGGGTAGTCATGGATGAAGACGTTTTGCTATGTGCGTGGAGTCCGGACAAAAAAGTTCCGTTGTGCAAAAAGGCTGTTATTGAGGCGGATGATTGATACCATTTAGAGCAAGGCTAATTATCACCCGTGATTAGGACTTTGAAGGTATCGGTCGAACCTCAGAATACGCATCCAACTTGAAAAAGCGACCATCATGACCGACAAGAATCCATCAGTGTTTGAATAAAAAACCTTCAGAGAGTAATAATGAAAATAGCTACGCAGGTGGCAATTCGGCGAGCCACACCCAATGATGTTGTTCAGCTTACTGAATTGGTTGAACAGTACCGTGATTTTTATAGACAGGAGCGAGATGATAAAACCAATCAATATCTGATTGATCGTATTTCAAAAAATGAATCGGTTATTTTTGTTGCTGAAATAGATGGCTTACTTGTCGGGTTCACGCAGTGCTATCCTACTTTTTCAACCCTTTCACTTAGTGGCATCTGGTTGTTGAACGATCTTTTTGTAGATCCGGCTTATCGGGGCCAGCATATCGCTGATCAGCTAATGCAGTCGACGGAGGCTGCTGCACAAAATTCGGGCGCCACAAGAATTTGGTTGCGTACGGCGCATACTAATGCACCGGCTCAAGCACTTTATGAGAAGCGTGGTTGGGTTCAAGATGATGTGTTCAAGCGGTATGACCTGAATTTCTAGATTGAGCGGGACTCTTGAAAGAATGGTCTCTGACTTAAACAGGTTAGATCCAAATTGTTACTGATGACCTCCGGTCTGGTTTATTCGCTCAGTTTCAATAGGGCCAGCTTATCTCCGGACACGCTAGGGGATTCCACAATATCCAATAAAAAATCTAGTCGAAATGAGTGATTCAAAGTCAACCCGTTACCGGTTCTGGTTAGGCAGCGCTGCTGCCTTCATGTCAGCTGTTGC
>JABHUE010000024.1 GCA_018672825.1 Pseudomonadota bacterium
AATTCCCGTTACCCCACTATCCCCTTTTCACAGCTTCGCTGGCATCTCGACAACTTAACGACCATTGGTCGTTAAGTGGCAGGAGATCACCATAGCGTAATCCTGATATTAATCATGCTTGTAAGCTCCCGACAAGAAAACCTATCAATCGAAAATAAAACTACTGATTTAAAAGTCGAAGAACGACAAAAGTAGCAATCATTAATACGACCGCAATGACAATGAAGCCGGGGCCTGGAGATTTCAAAAGGTTACTTTCGCTCTATATCGTTAGTCATATCAATATGAAGCCGTTCCTACTGACCTGGGTTCACCTGTTCCCATGACAATCGCCCCTCTAACTGATCATCCCCTGATCGAATCGCTTCAACACCTACTTCATCAGCATCATCGGTATCGCTGCCCGATGTATAGCGATTGTCGCCGATGATCGACACCCCAGTGGGCACTCCTTTTTTCGAAGTGTAACGTTTGCCGGAATACCCGACTTGTTTTTTAGGCCGACGGCCATCACCACCAATAGTCGTTGTGTCGCCATCCGCGTCAATTGCGCCACTTCCGTCGAAATCAAAGGCAGGTGAAACCGGCACGCCTCCGGTCAATGCATCCACTGACATCATCCAACCCGATCCACCTGCCGCACAAGGCCTGGGATCCGAAGGCACTAACGTGTTAAAAAAGACCAAACCCCCTCGGTAACGAGCATCGGTCACCACCCGCTCGCCTCGATCGGGCAGATCAAAAAACCAACCATAACGACCTTCTTTGCTTGCTTTTTTATAGTCCACCTTAAGCTCTTGCCATCGATCGGGATCGGTCACGCGGCCGTCTCCATCGGACGTGCGTAGAAAGACCTGCTGAACAAGATTTGATCGCTTGAGTCCATGATCGCCCTTATCCCAGACGGCATAGAAACTCTGTGTATCAACCGTGGTGTTATCTCCTGCCACGAGGTATTGACCCGTCCCAAAGAAAATCATCAGGTTGGGTGCGTTGCCACTAATCGGCATTTGAGGGTGACGAATAATCTCGGGTTTTGCCATGATCGGTTGGCGATCGGCGCTACTAAATAACGGAGCTGCGTTGGCCACTTTCCACTCACTCATCAACTTGCTCGAGAGATCAAATGCCCACAGGTTTCCATGTATATCGCCCGCATACACTCGATCAGCAACACGATCTCCATCGGTGTCGATCACCGCAGGCGTAGATAGGCCATTGCGTCTTGCAACAGAGCCTACGCCGGTTGGAATTCGAAGATAGTCCACACCCTCTGTCCATTTTCGATCCAGCCCGCCATCGAGAAAAATAATAAACAATTCCGCCTGACCCGAAGTCCGGGTTCCTGTGGCCGTATGCTCATATCCATTGCCCACAATTGCCGCCCAGCGACCATTTGGCAGCATCACGATCGTCGGTCGAGCCAAGGTATAACCTAAGTGAGGGTCATCCTCATCTGTGAATTCCCAGAGTGGTATCTCTGCAGATCTTGCCTCGGAAAAGCGGTCAGGATCGGTTAAATCCAAAGCAAAAAGACCGCGCCCGCCAGACCCCTGGATCCCAACCAGAACCGTCCGCCAGGCGGGGGTTGTCGTAAAAGGCGATCGAATATAGGCATCTGCCACGGTGGGGGTGCCATCCACATAGTAGCGATGTCCATAATCAGGATGAGTCAAGTAGTGATACCCCTCGCTCTTTGCGTTCGAAAAGAGATTACCCGGCAAGTAGCTCATCATTTCTTTACCGTCATCGGCGGAAAATACATGCAGCATCCCGTCATTTGCGCCAACCGCCACCACCGGTTTTCGGTCTTTCTGGCTCTGTGCAAAAACGGAATGGGACTGCTTCGCGGACGGAAAAAGTCCGCCCGAAGGCCAATTCAGGTTCGGACGCCCGATATGAACGGCAGCGGAATGAATAATGTCTCCGAGGAGGCTTTCCCGTTCTCGAAAACCCCAGCCTTTTCCTTCGTTGCTCCGATCGCCTCTCAAATAATTCAGTCGGGCCTTACCCACATCGGTACTGATATGCGCGCTTCCTGGACTGGAGAATTTCTGAATACGATAGTTATACGCGTCAGCTACAAAAAAACTTGTGCCCTCACACTCTCCGCCATCATAAATTGCAATTCCTCGCGGATATCGGAATTGTCCGTCAGAGGATCCAGCGGAACCCCATTTCGTAATGAAATTACCCGCTGCATCAAATTGCTGCACACGATTAAAATACTCCACAACAAAAACATTCCCGCTCCCATCTGTCGCCACGCCATATGGGTATCGGAACTGGCCATCTCCTGTCCCATACGTTCCCCACTTGGCTAAAAACTTTCCGGAGGTATCAAACTTTTGGATTCTGTGATTGACGTAGTCCGAAACATAAACGTTATCCCCTGCGTCAATCGCGATTCGATTCGGCGTATGAAAGTCGCCATTGGCACTCCCTCGACTGCCCCACATTCGCAAATAACGGCCAGTGGCATCAAAGACTTTGATCCGGTGATTTTGCAGTTCAACGACAAAAATATTCCCGGCCGAGTCAACTGCGACATCGAATGGGTAATACAGCTCATCCGGCCCAGTGCCATACCCGCCAAAAACGGCGAGCAGATCTCCAGATGATGAGAATTTTTTTACCGTGTGGGCGCCATGCTCAACAACATACACGTTTCCATCTTTGTCAGTAGAAATGCCAACGGGATAATAGAGATTCGTTTTGTGGGTGCCGAGACCGCCCCACTGCAACAAAAAATTACCATCAATATCAAATTTCTGAACCATGTGATTGTTGTAGTCAACGACGTAAACGCTTCCTTTCCGGTCCGTCGCAACATCAAAAGGCAAGGCAAAACGGCCTTTGCCGTTTCCTGCCTGACCCCACTTTCTCTCGTATACAAGATTGCCCGAAGATCCCGATAGATTCAGAAGATCTGCGCGCTGAAGGGCTGACAAATAATCCCAACGAAACGGAATTCCGCCGGCTCGAGACTTACTGGAAACTGAGGCGCCAGTCCCACCTGCACAAACCGAACCTGTGGGTGACTCTTCGTTATTCCAGGTCAGCATGACACGCTGGTCGGGACTGGTTTGAGAGTCGAGCTTATCGGCCGCTGACCATCGTTGAGCGCCGGGTTTTCCATTCGAATCAAGCCGCCCGGCAATCACATCGCCCGTCCAAAACTCGGTATTGAAGGTCGTGAGATACAAATCAGTGCCGTTTTGAAGAAGACTGGTGCTGAATGTTGCAGCGGTGGCTGAGCCACTGGTGTGCGCCAGGATGTCCTCTCCAATCTTTGCAAACGCAGACTTAAGCTCATCCTCATCATCTGCTTCAAAATAAAGGCCTCCACCTTTCTTGGCAGTTTCCCGAAGCAACGATTGACTGGTGTGAAAACCAATTGTGTAGGTTGTCAGATTATTTTTTGCCTCGTCACCATCAAACTCATCAACGTCCGGCCGCAAATCAATATCATGCAGCGCCGCCGCAACGCTGACAAGCGGGTGGTAGCATGTCGGGCAGTAATTTTGTAAAGGACCAGACGCGTTGCCCCAGCCCCACCCATCGGTCAGCAGAATAAGAAAATTTTTCTGGCACCAAAAACAAATGGGTGACTCGTCAGTTGCACGTCTCCACCGTTTATACGGCGGCGATGGGAAAACTTCGTTGATGGAATAAGTTTGCGCGGTAGTATCCGGGCGTAAGGTGAGCTTTCCCTGATACTGCCCATTAGCCGCGCAACTCTTGTTGGTGCTGTTCCCCGGATTAATAGGGCCTCCTAGCCCTGAAAGATAACGCCCCATATGCTGCAATGTACTTACAAGCGGCGTGCCGCCGCCGGGAGAAAGGTTTCGAATCGCCTGGTAAATCTTTTCACGATTGGCATCAAGATCCGCAACCGGATAATCGAGCTCCCCACCAAAATTGTATCGACCAAAAGAGGCAATCCCTACCCGGACATTACTCAGCGAATCAAGCAACGATATTGCGGCATCTTGAGCCTGACTCATGGGGGTGCGAGGCTGACCGCTTCGACGCCATCCCATGGATCCAGAATCGTCAATGACAAGCACAATATTCGGAGGGCTGGCGGCAGAGGTCAAAATCGGACTCTGCGCGAGCGGCCCGGGATCGCCATACGCCCATGTCGTCCACAGCAAAAGTGTCAGACTCCAAAACCACCTTCTCAAAAAAAGTGAAAAGCGCATTAATCTGGCAGTAACGGGGGCATCTTTGATGCGGGAGGCGCTTTAGCGGAATCCGTCATCTCGGAATGTTGTCTCTGATAATCAGCAAGCGATTGGTCAATTTCAGCAAGAGTCATTGTCATGTCTTGCTCAATGGCTTTCCAAACCTTCAATTCATCTTGAGATGTGGGCCGTGGCGTCGAATCAAATCGCGCCTGCTCTTGAAGAATTTCATAACGAAGACTTTGAAGACCCTGAATTGCCCGTAACAGCGCGGCCTGCTCCTGATCCAAATCAGCAAGAGTGATCGATGAGAAAAACGTTAGCCAAACCGCGAATAGGCAAGTCCCGTTTTTTGCCACACTCGCTTTCATTTTTTTGATTCCAAAACCACAAAACATGATGTCAAAACCAGCCGTGCTTTGGCAGCCAGTCTGGCGCGCTGACATCTTCTTTTTTCTGGCAACTTGACAGTCCATTTTTTAAAAACTGGAATGCACCTCTGACATCAATCCGATTTCGACTGACTCCGGCTCGCACAATGGGCTCGCCCGTGCACGTTAAGGCTGTCCATAGACTCGCAACTGACGCATTTGGGTCATAGCTTCGAAGGAGTGCGAACGCACCAGCCACGTGAGGTGCAGCCATCGACGTACCACTCATCGTCTTTATTGAGCGGGTCGGCACCCCTGCCGTAATTCGTTCGCCAGGCGCAACTAGATCGATCAGCGTAGAGTGATTCGAAAAACGAGACAAACCGTCATTTTTGTTCGAACTTCCAACTGCGATTGCGTTTCTGATACAAGCCGGATAGCTGATATAGCCATCCATCCCACTATTCCCTGCCGCAATCACTACCGCAATACCTGCACTGGTGAGACGGTTAATTACAGAGGCGATCGCGGGTGCACGGCTGTCACAAGCAGATGAGTAGTAACCGCCGCCCAGACTCATGTTGACAGCCGCAATATCAAGAGAATTTCGAAGACTATAGACATACTCTAGTCCTCGAACTTGATCCGAGCCGAACGACATCACGCAAGGCGCATATCCCCCACACCAATATCGACTCGTAAACTTCGAGAAAACCTGGACCCGAATAACGTCCGCCTCCGGTGCGACTCCCTTGTACTTGCCATCGTCTCCGGCCGCAATAGTGCCAACATGAGTACCATGATCACAGCCCCCAATTGTCGTTGGACAATTTTTCCCTGCAGACACGCCAATCTCTGACGAGATTTGACCTGAGCACAACGATTGAGATGGATAGTAAGCGTAATTGGTAGAGAAACACGCACCGGCTACGACTCTGCCTTTGAGCATGCTCTGATGCTCCGTACCTGTATCCAAAATCGCAATCGCCTGACCCTTGCCTCTGAGGGTAGGTTGCGCATTCCAGACTTTGTCAGCCTGAATCACATCCGCACTCTGATTAAGCATCGATTCGGAAACGCCATCCTCCTGCACACTAACCACTGATTGATCTATCAGTATTTTTCGAAGATGCTCGCGACCCACCTCAAGCGTCATGAAGGGAATTTCAGTAAATCGCCAAACGACCCCTGGCCCAGATTGCGCACCAAACACCCGATTAATAATCGTGTCCTGAATCACGGCCAAATCCTTCGCCTGCGCCTTAACATCGCGGGCCATCAGCTCATGCGGCGCCACCATGTCGAAATCCACACCAACAATCACACGAATTGTTTTGCCGTCTTCAATCCGCTCCAAAAGCATTTTTCCCGGTCCATCCTGATCAGGATCCGGAGCATTCCGCGTAAATACCGTAATCGGATTACGTTTAGCCGCAGGCGACTGAAGATCATCTTGTCCAAACGCACTCGGCACAGTACCGATGGCGAGAGCCGCGCTTAACATGAGACCCGCGCTCATCCGAGTCCACTGGGACGCGCGCGCTAGCGACACATGCTTAACTGAAACTACAGTGTTTGGGGTATCACTCTTCCCGGACATCTTTGCTCCCTCAGACACCTCACCGTGTCGTAATCAAAATAACCTCGCATTATTGTCTGCTCATCTTAATTGATTTTTCAGAAGGTTTCGCGGACTCGCTTATGGTGAATCAACTTTTCCCCCTAGGAAGGCAGACCTTTAAACTCCTCAGCAAGAAAATCGATAAAAAGCCTGACCCGAGCAGGGAGATACTGACTGTGCGGATAAAGTGCAGATATAGGATATGAGACAGGGGGATAATCCGGCAGAACCTCTTTCAAGCGGCCATTCTTTAGGTAGGGTGCAACTTCCCACACCTCTTTCATGGCAATACCGTGTCCCGAGAGACACCAGTCTGTCAAAATTTCTGAATTGTCAGAATCCATCGAACCCATAAGGCTAAGGGTTTCAGGTTGCCCGCCTGGATGTGTCAGCGTCCATCGCCACTGCTGTGAGCCCGGAAAACGAAGCAGCAGGCAATTATGGTTGTGCAGATCTTTCGGCGTCTTGAGCTCTCCCGCTTTGCTAAGATAATCTGGCGACGCGCAAAACACACGCCGGCTGGTCGCAATCCGTTTTGCAACCATATTGGAATCTTTTAATTCAGCCACGCGGATGAGTAAATCAATTTGCTCACTAAAAAAATCATCAAAACGATCACTCGAGACCAATTGGAGTTGTACATCAGGATGGCGCTCGACAAACTTGGCAATCGCTGAACCGAGATAAATCCTCGAAAAACTGACCGGCGCAGAGACTTTGAGTGAACCGGTCGGATTATCACGTTTAATCGAAATCGCGCTTTTGGCCTCGTCAACCGATTCGAGAATCTTTTTACAGTGAAGAAAAAAACTATCCCCGTCAGGCGTTAGATCAACTTGGCGAGTGGTGCGATTGAGCAACCGGATCCCCAATTTTTTCTCGAGACGAATCAGACGAGAGCTCACGACAGCCGGCGTCAATCTCAGGTCTCGGCCCGCAGCAGTCAGACTCCGAAGTTGTGCAACGCGGACAAACAGCTCGAGATCATCAGTTTCCATCGATTATCAAAAAAGAAGATATAGTTCTTCCTAATTGTAGTCATTTTTCTGAAAAGCAATTCGAACTACGATCGTTTATCCAAAGATCAACAGTTCACCCACTTTTTTCCAAGGAATTCACAACCCAATGATCATCCCCTGGCTTGATTGGGCGAGTCTAGCGATCCGCTGGTTACATCTCGCGGCGGGTATCGCATGGATTGGCACCTCGTTCTACTTTATTTGGCTGGACCGCAGTCTGCGAGTCCGCGAGAACTTACCGACAGGTGTTCAGGGTGAATCCTGGAGCGTTCATGGTGGTGGTTTTTATCACGTCCAGAAGTATGCTGTGGCGCCAGAGGCCCTGCCTGATGATCTTCACTGGTTTAAATACGAAGCCTACTTCACCTGGTTATCAGGCTTTGCTCTGTTAATTGTTCTTTACTATTTTGGTGCCAACACCTATTTGATCGATTCCACTCGAGCGGACCTCACACCCACAATGGCTATCGGCATCAGCGTGGCCTTCCTGATCGGAAGTTGGGGGCTGTATGAAGCCCTTTGCCGCAGCCCGATTGGTCGTTCGACGACTGTCCTTGCATCGTCTGTACTCGTTTTGATTTTAGTTAGCGCGTTTTTGCTCACCCAAATCTTCAGTGATCGAGCAGCTTTTTTACACGTCGGCGCACTCATCGGGACAATCATGTCAGCAAATGTATTTGTGGTCATCATCCCCAATCAGAAAAAAGTGGTCGCCGATCTTCTGGAAAAAAAACTGCCTGACCCCAGTCTTGGCGCGCACGCCCGACAGCGCTCTCTCCACAATAACTATCTAACGTTGCCGGTACTGCTGCTCATGGTCAGCGCTCATTACCCATTATTGTTCTCAGGGGGTGCCGCGTGGGGATGGCTAGTTGTCGGCTTCATTATTGTAATTGGCGCTATTGTCCGGCATTTTTTTAACACTCACCATACAGGAGGTCGTGGCGTCCAATTAATATGGCAGTGGCCACTCGCGATTATTCTTGGATTGGGTTTGATATTCTTCATCGCCTCCAGACACGAGCTACGCTTTACCGGGCAAGTCAGTGATAACCAGGCCTTCAACATTGTGGAGCAACATTGCGTGAGTTGTCATGCAGCTCATCCCTCAAACCCTGCATTTAAAACGGCCCCCGCTGGAGTCGTGTTAGATAGCCTCGCCAGTATCCGGCAACATCGAACGAATATAATCTCCCAAGCGGTGATGAGTCAGGCGATGCCACTGGGTAATGCGACAAGAATGACGCCTGAAGAACGTTCGGCGCTCGGCCAATGGCTGCAGCAAACAGCTGACTAGCCGCTAGCACCTGAAACCGCCTGGCGTCATTTCAAACAAACCGATACCCGATCTTTTAAAGTAAAGATCAACTGACCGTCAACTTACCCAAGCTTTTGGATCAAGTTAGAATCTCAAAATTAATGCCGTCATTACTTATTGCTCAATTGCCGATGTATGACTGGCCGGAGGTGCGCGAGGCAAACGACCGGCTATGGCGAATTGTCGCTTCAGAATGTAAAAACCATGGCATCTCCGCACCAAAAGATTTAGATCGATCGATCGAGACACCGCAAGCCTGGCGCTCTCCGAATCTTTTTCTCAGTCAAACCTGTGGTTTCCCCTTGGTCACTCAGCTGCGCCATCAAGTTACGGTTTTGGGGAGCTTTTCTTATGCGATGGCGGATCAAGAGGGTAACTATCACAGCGTTATAATTACTCACCAGAATTGTCCCAAAACCCTTAACCAATTCAAGAATAAAACACTCGCGATTAACGGGTATGACTCCTACTCGGGCTACCTTGCGATAAAGGTATTAATGACCGCGCGTCAAATGCCGACCGCATTTTTCAAGACTGTCTTAGTCACCGGCAGTCATCGGGAATCGATTCACGCCGTCGCCAACGGAAAAGCCGATCTCGCCGCCATCGACTGCGTCTCCTGGCACCTGGCGACAAATTTTGAGCGCGCATCGAACACTTTAAAAATCATTGCAACCAGTCCCACTCGACCCGGACTGCCGCTAGTAACAGCACCAAATGCCAGTCAAACTCGAGTCAGCATTTTAAGAGACGCGCTACGGTGCGGTACCAAGCGCCTGGATAATCAATCTCGAGACATCTTAGGCATAACCTCTTTCGTCGCAAAAACCGAAAATGATTACGGAGTCATTCATGATGATCTAAAAAGCACCCACTCACTCCCATTATCGCTTGTGAATTGAATCTGAACCCTCTTTTGAATCAAATAACCATCCTCACGCCTGCTTACTGACATACTCTCCTGTAATTATTAACTAATCGTAATAAAATTTTCGATTTCCAAGCCCCCATTCGCGCCCTCGAATGATAAAGTTTTTAACAGGAGCAAATTTATGAAATCATTTCTTAACGCGTTGATTGTTTTAGTCTTCGCTTTCGGTGGACTAGGCAGGGCAGTTGCCGCCGAAGGAACCGTGACGTTTCAGGTGATGACGCCCGAGACTGCTTTAGCCGCCGCGCAAGCGGCGCTTAATCGTTGCCGAGAAGAAAATTTTCAAGTTTCCGTTGCTATTGTCGATCGTTTTGGCGGCGTTCAGGTGCTATTGCGAGATCAACTCGCCGGACCTCGAACCATTAACATCGCAATCGGCAAGGCACGAACGGCCGCAGGTTTTCGACTCAACACAACCGACATGATTTCCGTCACTGAAAACGGGCAGCCTGCCGCTGGTATTCGTCATCTGCCGGGCGTTGTCATCGTCGGTGGTGGAGTAATTATCGAAGCCGGCGGGACACTCGTTGGCGGTATCGGGGTCTCTGGCGCACCCGGTGGGGACATGGATGATCTATGCGCTTTCGCGGGAATCGATGCGATATTTGAACAACTTGAGTTCTAAAACCGTTTTGCCACATGAACCAAATCAACCCTTCACAGAAAATAAGTGCTCGAATTTTGAGCGACTAGAGACCGAGGCTAAGGAATAACCAAAATGAAAAATAATTCAATTGTTGTCGCACTATTTTGCGGAACGCTCTTAATTTCAGGCTGTTCTACCGCACCATCTAAGCAGGAGCAAGGCGCGGCCGCAGGCGCGGTAGTCGGCGGCGTACTAGGCGGCGCGCTTGGAGATGGTCATTCAGATCGAGGCTGGGCAATCGCTCTTGGCATTATCTTTGGTGCGATTGTTGGTGACCAGATTGGCGCCCAGCTCGACGAACGTGACCGATTGCTCGCCGCGCAGAATCTTCAATATTCCCTGGAGTCAACTAAAGATGGCGCTGAAACCACTTGGCAAAATCCGAATTCCGGCAATGGTGGCAAAGCGATCCCGACGACCACAGTCGTCAAATCAGACGGCACTCCGTGTCGAGAGTTCACCACCGAGATTGAGGTTGGCGGAGAAGTGCAACAAGGTTATGGCACGGCATGTCGACAAGCCGATGGTAGCTGGAAAATTCAAAGCTAAACCAACAATCATTCTCGTTTCAAAAAAGGTTATAACGAATAATGCACCAGATGGCGCGAACCCCATCGCGCCATCCAATTTTTTTCCCCTCGTCATAGGTTCGACCAGCATAACTAATTCCGACTTCAAATATTTTTAAGCGCGAACCATCCGGCTTACGGAATCTCGCCAATCGAGCGGTCACTTCCGGTTCGAAGCCAAATCGATTTTCCTTGAGGTCAATGCTTTGAATAATCTCCCGGCGAAAAACTTTGTAGCACACTTCCATGTCAGTCAAATTGAGATTGGTCATCATATTGGACAGTAAAGTCAAAAAACGATTGCCCACCGAATGCCAAAAATACAGGACGCGATGGGTCTCGCCACCTGCAAATCTTGATCCATAAACCACATCAGCGTCATTTTCCCCTATCGGCCCAAGCAGTTTTGGGTAATCATTAGGATCATATTCAAGATCGGCATCTTGAATCAGTACGACATCTCCTGCCGCGGCCGCAAATCCGGATCTTAATGCCGCCCCTTTGCCTTGGTTGTATTCGTGCAAAACCGCCCGCACGTTCGGTTGCTCTCCCAAAGACTGAACCAGCTCCCGACTGCCATCATTAGAATAATCATCAACAAGAATAATCTCTTTTTCAACAGGCACCGCCTGAACCCGCTTGATCACCTGCTCAAGCGTCCGCATCTCGTTGAAAACGGGTATCACAACACTTACAACCATAAATCTCTCTCACTACGTCAGCTTTTATGACTCCAAATATACTCTCAATTTATACTTGTTTTAATATGACAGACGGCAACCACAAATGAGTGTTTTTCGGGCCCAACGTTCAAACCCGTTTTTCATGAATAACAAAGACAACGGCTTCTCCTTGATTGAAGCATTGGTCGTGATCACTGTACTTTCGATCTTTGCAGTTTTTGCGATACCGATGTTTGGTGATTTAACCCAAAACAATCGAATGCGCGCGCAGATCAGCAACCTCGTCGGGCAATTTGCTCAAGCTCGAACAGAAGCGATGCGCAGGGGTTTTCGAGTTACGGCGTGCCCTGGAACGGAGTCGGGCTGTTCAGGAAACCAATGGGAAAACGGCCTAATCGCGTTTGTTGACACTGACGCTGACGGCGTTTGGGACAATGAAGAAGAAATCATATTAGTTGGCGCAGCATTAACGGGCAACAACACCATGCGCTCGGGCGAATTTTCAAGCTATATCTCATTTCGATATGACGGCGCGTCCACCGCAGTTGATGGAAGTGCAAATCCGGGATCTTTTGTCGTTTGTGATAGCCGCGGATTTGGCGAACATGCCCGCGCACTCAATATTTTGGCAACCGGTCGGATCAAGATATTCGCTTCCAATGAGAGCGGTTCGGGCGTTGAAACCTGTGAGGATGCCTAAGTGAACGCGCGCGGATTTTCACTGCTGGAGGTGCTCATCGCGCTCGTGATATTTTCATTCGGGCTTCTGGCGCTCGCCGCTCTAATGGCCAAAGGGCTTCAGTACAATACGAGCGCCCTACACCGCTCATATGCCTCAAGTCAGGCGTATGACATGGCGGATCGGATTCGGGCCAACCAAATCGGGGCATCTGAAGGCCGCTATGCTCCAATCCCCGCCGGCGCCTCGGACCCCGACTGCATCTCTGATGGCTGCACACCTGCACAAATGGCGCAATTCGATCATTGGGAATGGAACGCTATAAATGCTGCTGTTTTGCCCGCTGGCAGTGGCACAATCGCATTTGAAAACTCAAACTATCGAATCACACTCACATGGGATGACGACCGGGACGGTAACGCTGATGATAGCTTCGAGTTTGAGTTTCGGCCATGATTCGTTTTTTCCGAGAACCGAAAATTAATCAAAGATCTCGCCAGCAGGGTGTCACCCTGATCGAACTGATGGTGGCGCTCGCAATTGGCTTAATCGCAACGGCGGCGATGTTGAAGGTCTACATCGACGCCAGTCGCATCTATCGATTTAACGACGGACTTGCCCGTTTACAGGAAAATGGCCGCTTCGCGTTAGAGTTTGTCCGTCGCGATGTCAGGGCCGCGGGTTTCTGGGGCTGTAATAGCGACTCGGCGATCTCTAATGTCATCAACCCGGCTAGCAATTCATGGATCAATATTTCAGCAGGTCATATTGAGGGCTTGAACGGAACCGCTCGATCCGGCCAGCCCGATACACCTGACAGCATTACCCTTCGCGGCGCGTTTAGCAGTGGCGTGTCCGTCACGTCTCCAATGACATCAACGAGCAGTGACATCACAGTGGCCAGCGTTTTGGGTTTTAGCAAGGATTCTCCTACAGTGATCAGTGACTGCGAGAATGCGGATTTTTTCTCTATCTCCAACACTCCGTCAAATGAGACGTTAGCACTCTCTCACAGCGCGTCAGGCAACAATATTTCAAATGACTTTTCTAAAGCATATCAGACCGATGCTCGTGTCTATCAGGCCCGGCAGATCACATACTGTATTGCCCCCGGCGCCAATGACGCGATTCCGGCGCTCCGTCGACTCACAAATCCATCCGCTTCCCAAACCTGCAGCGCGAATGGCGATGAATTAATCGAAGGCATCGAGAACCTTCAATTCCTCTATGGTGAGGACACCGATGCAGATGCGGAGGGTAATGGGGGAGACGGCAACGCAAATCGCTATCTTGCTGCAGGAGCTGCGGGCTTAGACATTGATCGGGTGGTGAGCCTGAGACTATCGATGCTTGTGCGCTCAATTGAGAATAATCTAAGCTCAACCAGTACATCCTATACTTTTAATGGCACCACAATTACGCCGGACGATCGATATCTTCGCAAAGTGTTTACGACCACGATCACATTACGTAACAAGGCAAAATGACTGCGCGCACACATTCATTCTCTAGTTCTCAGAAGCAAGAGGGTTGGGTCCTCATCATGGGCATGGTCGTGCTGGTCATGCTCACCATTATTGCGATGGGCGTGATGCGAACCACAATTCAAGAAGAGAAGATGGCAGGCATCTCGAGAGACATGAATATCTCTTTTGAATCAGCAGAAATTGGCCTTCGTGAAGCTGAAGCGTTTATTGAAAAACCTAGTAGCGAGGGTCTCTTCAATGAGACCAAGCACGGTATTTACGCTCAAGGCGCTGCTGATGAACATCTTGAGCCCACACCCTTCAGAACGAAATGGGACGATAACAACTCGATAACGGTCTCAACTGGGGCGCAGAATACTTCGCGCTATATGATCAAAAAGCTCACCGAGATTGGCGATGGCGGATCACTGAACATGGGCGGTTATGGTGAAACCGATCTTACTCAAAAAACGATCATCTACCGAATCACTGCACGTGGTGGAGGCGGCAATGACAATACCCAGACCATCCTGCGAAGTCACTATGCCAAATCGGATTAGATAAGCACATATGTTTACTTGGATCGATTAATGAATATTCAAAAATCAGTTACGTTAATCATGGCGCTTCTGCTGACTCTAGCCCCTGCTGCGGGTCAAGTTAATCCTTTCGAGCGAGTAACGATTAGTGCGGCCAAGGCGGGTCAGAATCTTCTCGTCAATATTGGAATACCTGTGAGCGCTGTTGCCGCCCGGACCGATAACCCTGAAGAGTTACTTGATGCAATCCAATCTGCTTTAGATGATTACCAAACCGCTTTTTCTTTGGACGAAGCAGCAGGCTGTCGGCTGGAGGCCGGTGACATCATTCGACTATCGTCCAAGCCAGACACGGGCGGTGGTATCAGCGCAGGATGGGAGTTCTTTTGTGAGAATAGTCAATCACTATCCGCTGTCGATATCAACTTATTTTCGATCATCCCGATCTCTTCAATTGAGGGTCTTGCTTTCCCCGAGGGTCAACAGGTGATTTATCCCGATCTTCCAAAACTAGTTTTTGAATGACCCTATCAGCACTTAAAATCTCGTCATGATTCCTGTGATCACAGTCAAGCGATTTCTGGTTCTTAGCCTTATCCTAGCCATTGGCTTTTTTTCAAGATCTAGTTTCGCGCAATCGGTCTCAGACGCAAGCGCCTGTCGAGCAGACGTCGTTTTTCTTATGGATAACACGGGCAGCATGGGTGGGCCCATCACTAGCACAAAGCGAAATGCCCAGAGCATTCTTGATGCTATTTCGGGAGGAGACCCGCGGTTTGCAGGAATTGATACGCATTACGGTGTCTCAACCTATTGGGGAGATCCTCGAGAATATCTCAGCAGCTCAACAATCTGGTTCTGCCATCGAGATACCTGTCCCTGGTCGTGGTGTAACCGCTACATATGTGAAAACCCCAGCGGCTACTGCGCGCGCTACTGGCCCTCACAATGCATTAGCCGAGAACCAACCGAAGCACAAAAAAAAGCCGCCGCCCAGAAAGCCTTTCGAATTAATCAGCCACTCACCGACTCCAAGGCGCTAACCCGTCGCGGTATGAGTGAATGGCGACCTTGCAGCAGTCCGGGAGGATGCGGTGGTGATTGGGCCGAAGCCAACTTTTTTGGTCTCCATCAATTAGTAACGGGTGGTGCCTCAACCGATGGTATGTGTATTGATCCCCCATACCCGCGGGCGCCACTTGCCGAGTGCGCAGATAAAGGATTCTCAAGCGGCTATAACATCAATTGGCGACAGGATTCTGGGCGTATTGTGGTTTGGTTTGGAGACGCTTGCTCTTGGACGCGGACCGTAGATAAAACTGAAGTCATTCAAGCGCTTCAAGCAAATAACGTCGTCGTTGCGGGAATTAACTCCGGACGCTCTGGACGCGGTATCGACCACTTCTCCGATGCCGGTCTCGGCTCATGCATGTGGGGATCAGAACCCGGTCAGGCAGCCTCAATCACCGAAGCAACAGGGGGGTCGCTGACCAATAGCGTGAGTGGCACCTCGGATACGATTAACGCAATTCTCGACGCAGTCGCAGGTGGAATGGCGCAATCGGGCTCAGCCGCGGCCGTTTCTTTCAACGTGTCTTCAATTACTGAGGACACTCGTATTTACCAGAGTTTTTTTAATGCCAAAGATTGGTCGGGCGATCTCATTGCTTACGACTTGAACGAAGAGGATGGCTCAATTGGCGATAAGGTCTGGAGTGCCGCCGATCGACTTGACCGCCAAGGCACCGGCAGCCGCACAATATTGACACTCGGGAAACAACGAGGACGAATCGAGGGCGTTCCTCTCGTCTGGGGCCAGCTCACATCCGAACAACAAAATGACCTTCGAACAGAGCCAAATGGCGCTCTCGGTAATGTCTCGAAAGGCGCAACGCGGCTTCAGTATCTTCGTGGCAGTCGGACACATGAGGGCAAAGGATTTGGTTATCGAGTGAGAGGTAGTGTGCTTGGAGACATCTGGCACTCAAGCGCCGTTTATGTGGGCGCACCACAGCAGCCGTGGCCAGATAGCGGTCGTGGCTTTCCAACCGGCGCAAATAAATATTCAAGTTTTGCCGCAAGCCAGCAAAATCGCACACCCGTCGTTTATGTGGGCGCAAACGACGGTTTCCTGCACGGCTTTAGCGCAACCCGCGGCGAAGAGCTTATCGCATACGCGCCTGGCAATTTATTCAGCACCCGTATCAATGCTGGATATCATCGCCTGACGGATCCAAATTTCAATCACAACAGCCTTTACGTTGATGGCACGCCAACGATTAGCGATGCCTATATCAAAACCGGTCGAACTGAGCAGTGGCGAACGGTACTCGCTGGCATCCAAGGTGGTGGGGGACGCGGTCTTTTTGCTCTAGATATCACCGATCCCGACACCTTTCGGGAATCGAACGCGAGCGATATTGTGCTCTGGGAATTCACAGATCAACATGATGCGCACCTCGGTTACACATTTAGCAAACCCACGATTGTCCTATTGAACAACGGTCGGTGGGCTGTGATTACCGGAAACGGACTTGACGATAGCGCGACGGATGGCACGGGCGGGCAATCCCAACTTTTCATTATTTATCTCGACGGAGGTCTTGACGGAATTTGGACCTATGGGACTGATTACATTCGGATCCCAACTGGTGTTGGATCAATCGGCGACCGTAACGGCCTGTTTTCTCCAGCCGTAATTGATCTTGATAACAACGGCACTGCGGATCGGGTTTACGCAGGGGATCTAAATGGCCACCTTTGGGCGTTTGATTTATCAAGCCAGGATCAAAATTTGTGGGGACTGGCTTACGGCAGTCGTCCACTATTTACCGGCAGTGCTAGCCAGTCAATAACGATAAAGCCGACTGTGGCCAAACACCCAACCGATGCGACCGGCAAAGATCCCAACCTGATGATATTTTTTGGCACCGGGCAGTTCCTGAAAGATGCTGATAAGACGTTAACCGGTCAACAATCGTTTTACGCCATTTGGGATGTCGCAAAAGCAGATCTGACCCGCGCTGATCTCGCAACGCAGCAGTTCTTGCTCAATGATGCATCTAAAAAAGCAAGGGTGTTAAATCCACGGCTTAAAGTCGAATACGAGCTAACAACAGGCAAGCAGTACGGATGGGTAATCGATCTCCCGTCTTCTGGAGAACGAGTCATCGCAGAAGCACTCATCCGAGGAGATCTCGTCTTCTTTAATACGGTTATCCCGGATATCAGTGTGTGCGCCTCAGGGGGTAGCGGTTGGGAAATGTCAGTCAAAATGGAAAATGGCGGTAGCCCGGAGAGTCCGGTCTTCGATTTCAATGAAGATGGTGTAATCGCTATCAAGGGTGATACCGCGAGCGTGAGTGGGATCAAAGGCAAAGGAGAAACGGGATCGCCCGAAAACATTGGCTATGCCGGCAAGAAACTCGAAGAAGAACAAGGCATGCCCGCAGGTCCGTCTATTATCGGCAACCGGCGATTTACGCCAGGTAGCGGCACAGATGAAGTGTCGAAAATTGAAGACACACTTCTCCAATCAAATGTGAGTCGCGTCTCGGGCCGGCTCTCGTGGGAACATCTTTTCCCGGACTGACGCACAACTCGCTTAAACACAAAGCAATCTCTATAGAATATCGTCATGCACAAAAAACAAACGGGCTTTACCTTAATCGAACTCATGATCGTTATCGCGATTGTGGGCATTCTGGCAATGATCGCACTGCCGATGTATAGCGACTACGTGACCCGAGCCAGAAGAACGGATGGCCAAACCACGCTTTTTCAGGTCGCTCAGGAACTTGAGCGCTGCTACACGCAATACTCGACTTACAATAAAAGCGGTTGTTCCCTGGTGGCGACCGATGGCGCTACCGTTATCATCGATCAGTCATCTCCTGAAGGTTTTTATGCGATTAAAGGCGCGCTGACTTCAACCACGTTCACGCTTACCGCTAAGCCACAAGGCGCACAAAAAACTAATGATACCCAGTGCGAAGACCTTACATTAACGCATCTCGGCGTTCAGAGCGCAACCGGTCCTGCACCTGCAAAATGCTGGTGATTTCGTTATGTCGCAAACATCAAAAGTACACATACCCAACGAAAGCGTCTCATTGCGAACACACCCGTTACAGCGAGCACTCAAATGATTAAAGGCCTTCATCATGCCGCTTATCGCTGCCGAGACTCGGAAGAAACCCGAGCTTTTTATGAGGACTTTCTGGGCCTGCCATTCGCCGGCGCTCTGGAGATCAACATCACAAAATCAGGTCGTGAAACAAGAGTGCTCCATACTTTCTTTCAAATGGGAGATGGCTCATTCCTGGCCTTTTTTGACGATCCCAATACGCCGTTTGATTTTAAAGAACAACGCGACTTTGATTTGCATATTGCAGTGGCCGTTGATCGTGTACACCTTGAGCCCATGATGGCTAAAGGCGAATCAGCTGGAATACCTACCCGTGGCATATCCGATCACGGGTTCATTGATTCAATCTACTTTCGCGATCCAAACGGCTACGTTGTTGAATTAACCGCACCGAGGATCGGAAAAGAGAATAATGTGGGTGACGAAGGTGACCCACGGGCAATACTTGCGAAATGGTCTAGCCATAAAAAAGCAAACCCTTAGCCTGCTCTCTTGCTTCTTAGGACTTCAGTAAATCCACTCCGGTACCAGCGTGAATGCGTAGTTAAAAATCACGCTGCGACCGCTGAATGAAAACTTCCAAAATTACAATCAAAAAATTATCCCAAGAAAAATGGTCGCTTTAAACTGAAGCGGTTCTTCTTGAAGAGATTTGGTGGCCAGGGGCGGAATCGAACCACCGACACGAGGATTTTCAGTCCACTGCTCTACCAACTGAGCTACCTGGCCATTAGGACAACACTAGCGGGACACTGATTACAATTCACCGAAGCACTTTCGTCAAGCGTATCTGA
>JABHUE010000155.1 GCA_018672825.1 Pseudomonadota bacterium
ATGCGCTATACGCATCTTAGGGCAGAGGATTTGGTTAAGCGGTTGGGATGAATGGGGTTAGCATCCCTGAAGGCGATTCTGACCCCCACTAATTAACTGCAACTCAAAATCAGTCAAATCACCATCTTGCCCTAAGAAGTCCTGATGGGCGTACACCTCATCTGATGTAATGGTAAAGCCATGTGTCTTGGCAAGAGTTGCTATGTCGTCACCCATGCCTGACCCATTGGCTGTTGCGGTATTAATAATGGAGATCACTGCTTCCTGAAGATCATCATCTTCAAGGACAGCTGTGCGGAAGGATTGAAAGTCGGTCATCGTTTTCTCCTGATTAAAACGGGCAGTTGTTGCCTGAAGTTTCCCATCTGAAGCGCTATATATAGGGCCGAAGCGCAACGCCCTCCCGCTGCTTCGTCTCCCAGTCTGGGGCGACATAAGCCTCCGCTGTCGAAGGAGGTAGTGGATCTTTTCCTCTAATGATATCTGCTGCTTTTTCTCCGACCATAATAGTCGCGGCATTAGTGTTGCCATTGGGGACAGTCGGAAAAATTGACGAGTCAACTATTCGGAGGCCCTCAATTCCCCTGACTCTGCATTTTGGATCTACGACCGCCATACGGTCATCTTCCGCGCCGATCTTACAGGTACAAGTAGGATGATATGCTGTTTCTACATTTTGGCGGACCCACGCATCAATCTCATCATCTGATTGCACATGCTCCCCCGGATCAATCTCTCTTTTCCGGTAAACATCAAATGCGGGTTGCATTCCAATCTCCCTCGTCAGTCGAAACGCCATTCGATAATCATCAATATCTTGTTGATCCTGAAAATGGTTCATCGCAATGGTTGGTTTCTCAAGCGGATCACGAGATTTCGCTCGAACCCAACCACGGCTGCGCAATTTGTTGATGCCGAAATGAATCTGATAGCCGTGAGGCCCTGAGTTACCTTTTCCATCGTAACGCACAACCGCGGGCAGAAAGTGGAACTGGACGTTTGGCCATTTCAGGCCCGCGCGTGTACGAATGAAGCCTGTAGATTCAAAATGATTAGTCGCACCAAGTCCAGACTTAAACAAATACCATCGCGCTCCGATCAAAAATTTTCCAAACGGGCCCATGTGTCGGTTTAAAGATACAGGCAGCTTCGTTTCATATTGAATAACTGATTCCAAATGATCATGAAGGTTCTCACCCACACCTGGCATTTCATGAATCACGTCGATACCTGCGTTCTTGAGCACTTCCGCCGGACCGATGCCTGTCATCTGCAAAATATGCGGAGAACCAATAGAGCCTGCGGATAGAATGACCTCTCGATTCGCTCGAACCTCATGAATCAAGCCATTTCTTTCGTACTCAATGCCAACCGCCTTCTTGTCCTCAAGGATAATTCGTTTTGTCAGCGCATGTGTGATCACAGTCAAGTTTTGGCGGTGCATCACGGGCTTCAGGTATGCGTTGGCCGTGCTACAACGAATACCTTCCTTAACCGTCATGTCCATCTTTGACATTCCCTCCTGACGATAACCATTGTAATCTTCGGTCACGCCATATCCGGCCTCGTTCCCAGCATCGATAAAGGCCTGATAAAGAGGGTTCTTCATTCCATTGCCGTTACAGGTATGCAGCGGACCCCCGCTCCCGCGATATTCGTCTTCCCCATACGCGCAGTTCTCCGCTTTCTTGTAGTACGGTAGACAGTCTCGATATGCCCAACCTTTGGCTCCCAGTTCTTCCCATTGATTAAGATCGCAAGCATTACCCCGCACGTATATCATGCCGTTGATGGACGACGAACCACCCAACCCCTTTCCTCTTGAGACGTCTACTAGCCGATCGTCGAGATTTGACTCTGGCTCAGAGTTGAAGAGCCAGTTGAATCGAGGCATATTCATTGGTATCTGTAGCGCGGTCGGCATTTGAACAAACATGCTGTTATCTTTTCCGCCGTACTCAAGCAAAAGAACCGTTGTACCTGCATCTTCGGTCAAACGATTGGCCAATACACATCCGGCCGATCCCGCACCTACAATAACGTAGTCATACTTCTTGTCAGTCTTTGAAGCGCTCATATTGTTTTCTCCGAGCTGTAAAATTGGGTAGGTTCAGTTGGACGAATTATTTGGTTTTCACGTCAACGAATCGTTTTTCATTCTGATAAAAACCTGCGCAAGACTTCGACATATTTCTTGCGACTCTCTACAAATGTCAAATGAGAGGCATTTTCAAACTCGGCGTATTGCGCGTCAGCAATCAAACTAGTAAATTTCTTACAACTCGCTGGAGTCGCCTCATCAAACTGGCCACAAGTCACGAGCGTTGGCGCTTGAATCGCAGCGAGCTCCGATAATCCATCATAATCTTGAAGTATTCCTTTGCAGGTGAACTCGTTCGGTCCCCACATACCCTGATAACAAACTTCGTTCAACGAATTCATAGTATCCTCCACGTAATCAGGCAAAGGATTCACCCTGCAAAAATGCCTGGAGTAAAAAACATCTACTGCATCCTGGTATTCCTGAGATGCCTCTTGCGACTCCTCCTCACACCGTTGCATCACAGAAATCAATTCTGATGGAAGGTTATCGCGATGACTCTGATTATCCGCAAGCCAAAGTTCCGTGCTCAACAAAGGGCTAGACAGGATTAATCTCTCTAAACCTTTTGGATTGCTTGATGCATAAGCCGCCGCAATAGTGCCGCCCCATGAGTTGCCAAAAATTGCCACCCGATGAAGGTCTAACGCTTTACGAAGATCGTCTAATTCCCGCAGAAATCTCGGAAGATTCCAATTTTGAGAGTTGTTAGGCCGATCTGATCGACCCGCATCTAATTGATCATAAAAAATCACCAATCGTTCATCGGCAAGATCGCTTAAAGGATAGAGATAAGAGTGTGACATCCCAGGTCCACCATGAATAGCAATCAAAGGTGTCTTGGCACTATCTTGATTACCAATAGCGCCGAACCATATCTTTCCGCCGTCGGTATCAATAGTGCCCTGCTCCTTGAAGTTCCACTCAGTGCTCAATAATCAAGCCTCTGGAAGATCTATTTTTAGTGGAAAGGCTTTCGACAATCAGACTTCTTACAATGTCAAAGGAATATGGAAGAGGTATGAGACCGTTGGGGCTATTCGAAGTAGTCTGTGCCACCTGCGCATATATTTTGGGGTAATTCGATCCGTGCCAAAGCCTGTTCTGGTCAATTCGCATAGAGATCAAATCAATATTTCCAAGTCGCTCGTTGGTGCTGCTT
This sequence comes from Pseudomonadota bacterium, assembly GCA_018672825.1. Classification (GTDB taxonomy): domain Bacteria; phylum Pseudomonadota; class Gammaproteobacteria; order Arenicellales; family UBA868; genus UBA868. Next base: position 3,264 of record JABHUE010000155.1, read on the forward strand.
CTATGCAGACCCCGCTAGAATTCGAACAAACTTGTCGCGATCAACATACCCCACAGTGACGCCGCCATCATCCTGCACCGCGATCGGTTGGGTACTGCCGCCAATCCTCGGCGCAACATCAGCTAGACGATCATTAATATTCACTACCCAATCCCCCACAACATCAGCGCTTGTGGCGCTGCGTATGATATTTGACACTCTAACTACTTTCGACCGGGGTACATTTTTAACGAATCGCGCGACATAATCATTAGCTGGATTCAGCACTAATTCTTCTGGACTGCCAATCTGTACAATTCTCCCCTGATCCATGATGGCAATTCGGTCTGCGATCTTTATTGATTCATCGAGGTCATGCGTAATAAAAACTGTGGTCTTATGTAGCTGATCTTGTAAGCGTAACAATTCGTCCTGTAAGTCTGCCCTGATCAGTGGGTCAAGAGCGGAAAACGGCTCGTCAAGAAACCAGATCGCTGGATCGCTGGCCAGCGAACGCGCGATCCCCACTCTTTGTTGTTGCCCACCTGAAAGTTCACCTGGAAAGAAATTTTCGCGTCCTTCCAGACCGACGAGCGATATCATCTCCCTCGCTCGCTCTTCTCGCTGACTACGCGCAACGTCTTGCACTTGCAACGGAAAAGCGACATTTCCAAGCACATCACGATTTGGAAGTAGCGCAAAATGTTGGAAGACCATGCCCATTTTCTGACGTCTTATCTTGAGAAGCTTTGCCTCGGACGCAGCCAACAAATCTTGGCCCTCAACATTGACCTCACCACTGGTAGGCTCTATCAGCCGGGACAAGCACCGAACCACCGTCGACTTACCTGAGCCCGATAAGCCCATGATCACAAAAACTTCACCACGGGCCACGTCAAAAGATGCATCTCGGACAGCCGCGGTCCAGCCCCGAGCTAGCAGCTCCTCATCAGTCATATCCGAGCCGCCAGATTGCTCAAACTTTGATTTGTTAGCCCCAAACACCTTCCATATTCCCCGGCAACTTAACATGGGTACGTCATTGGAATCCTGTGAAACCGGGATGTCATTCGCCATGCTCTTGATCCTTTTTTTTGTGCCCATGCGTGGAAGCGCGAACGGCCCCTGCTTTGAGCAATGCATCAGCGATCAGTGCAAGGCAGGCGACGCATAGTCCAGCGACAATGCCCTCGCCCACCAGAGATCGATTGAGTGCAATCAGTATTTCCTGACCCAAATCCTTGGTTCCGATAAGAGCCGCAATGATTAACATAGAAAAAGCCATCATGATGGTTTGATTGATACCAATTAACAACGTGGGAAGCGCAGCTGGAAACCGAATCCAGCGCAAAGTCTGCCAACCTGTGCAGCCGGTAATTTGGGCGGCTTCCAATCTTGCCACTGGCACCTGACTCATTCCAACCATGCCGTACCGAATAGCAGGCGCCATCGCGTAGAGAATAACAGCGATCACCGCTGACACATCCCCGATCCTAAACAGCATTACGGCCGGTAATAAATAAACAAGTGTGGGTAGTGTTTGTAAGGTATCGAGAACCAGATTAGCGGCTGTCTGATATCGAGATCGCGACGCTAACCAAAAACCGATTGGAAACCCCATGATGACCGCTAACGTTACTGAGATCAGAATCAGGTAAAGCGAATTCATGGCTGGTATCCAGTAACCAGTCAAAACGATGGCAAATGCCAGTGCCGCGCAGTAAATAGCGAGTCGCGCACCACCCAGAGCGTAGGCACCGATTGTGAGTAGACCAATCATCAGTGTCCAAGGAGCAACTGCCAAAGCGTCCCGAAAGGGGCGCATGACTTGTAATAATGCAAAAGTTCGAAATGCATCTAAAACATCATAGAGCTCCCGATTAATCCAGCTGACTAAATCGTTCCAGAAGGTCGCGGTTGAGATCACATAATCTTTAGGCCAGGCCTGAGTGGGATCAAAAACGAGTGCGATGCCGGTGGCCACAACGATCCAAAGTCCGAGCAGCCTCCAAAGGGGCCATTGGCCAGGTTCACGATGCTTTCCATGAGCCGCTCTTTTGGCAACCGCCTGGCTGATTCGGTCAAGAACAATAGCGAGAGCCACAATCCCCATCCCAGCTTCAAGACCAGCGCCGATGTCTAACTTTCGAAGTGCTTTTAAAACGTCAAAACCCAATCCTCCGGCGCCTATCATAGAGGCAATAATGACCATATTAAGCGTCATCATGACGGATTGGTTTAATCCCACCGCGATCTTGGCTAATGCAGTAGGCAGCTGAACCTGCCATAACAGTTGGCGGCGACTGCAACCGGTCATCCGTCCGCACTCAACAGTCTCGGCTGGAACCGACTTCAACGCCAGAACCGTGTTATGGACCATGGGAGGAAGCGCATAAGCGACTGTGGCCACCACAGCCGCACTTGGACCATATCCGAACAAAAGAAGTGTTGGAATTAAGTAGGCGAAAATAGGAACGGTTTGCATCACGTTCATGATGCCGCGTGTCACATTTTCCACGTGTGCGCTACGAAAAGACCAGATACCAAGTGCAAGTCCTAGTAGCGTCGCTATAGTGACACTTACCAATACGTTCGACAACGTAACCATGGCGTTATGCCACAATCCAAACAGCACCAGAAAAGAAACACAAATGCAGGTGGTCAACGCTAATGCCGAGCCGCCGAAGCGGTATGCGGCAATGATTGCGACACCTCCGATTGCCAGCCAGGAAAACGGTGGAACCGATTGGGTGATGTCAAGCCCGCTCCCAGAAAATAAACCGTCTGCAAGTATTACAACGGCGGCCTCGATCGGTTTATTGATCAATTCGGCAAACCCGCGGGTAATCTCCTGGACAGCAAGTCCACCAATTGAAGCTTCCCGCGCAAACCAGGTGAGCGAGTCCCCGACCCACTGCGAGATCGGAAATACCAACCAGTCAGGAATCGTTGACAACCAACCGGGGCCCACGCTGGTCGCCAGAACCAACGCTATCACCGCCACCGCGCATTTGACAGAAGAGCTTGCTAAACGCGGCAGATTGTCAATTGTGAGAGCCCAACCCATGAATTATCAAAATATCTGTCAGGTTAAACAAAAAACGGACGACAGCATTACTGTCGTCCGTTTTCTATCCAGAAAACTAATTAACCAGCACAGGTAGTCCAGGGTTTCCAGACGTCTTTGTTATTTTTTAGCCATTCGGTCGCTACTTCTTCGTCTGATCGGCCGTTTAGATCAATTTCAACCAACATAGCATTTATGGTCGCGTTATCCATATTGTAATTTCGCACCATTTCATAAGCGCAAGGCCAAACTTTTTCGCCTCCAGCCCATGCCATCTTTTTGACCCAGCCATAAGGTTTGCCACAGTCCCCCGTAAGATTGGGATTGGGGCCCCAAGCTGGATCTGTCAAGCATTCACTCTCAAATTTTGGAAATTTCACAAATTCTCCG
>JABHUE010000086.1 GCA_018672825.1 Pseudomonadota bacterium
CAGTAACAGGGTAACTGACTCTGAAAAATTTTGACCATCTACAAGAGATACGCTTGGACGCATGCCATCTGTTGGCCGACCATCACCGACTCGCATCGCACGCTGTCTGACCAGGCATTGCCACGCCAGAAATTTTTTTCTCATATCATCATTTACTAATTCCATACCTCGTCACCTTTTGAATTTAATCTGTTTGAAAGGTCAAGTTTTCTGAGGAAAATTTTTATGCTTTGATATTGATCGAAAACACAAACTTTTTACTCTTTGGTAAACAGCAATATCTGTAGTACGATTCGCCGCGATCTTTTAAAACGCTTTCCATCATCCGCTTATCATAATTGGAGATTGGTGAACAAACTATGCCTAACGAGCCATCTTCACCCTCTTTTTTTATCGATATTGATGGGGTTTTATATGGAGGAGGTGTGCCCACTGAAAAAGGGCCTCAAGTACTTGAATATTTAAGAGAACGAAATTTCAAATTTTTACTTGTTACTAACACCTCCCGGATGACAAGAACACAAATAGCAAGAAAACTTTTGAATCTGGGATATCAAGTTCAAGAAGAAGAAATTTTTCCCACGTCCACAGCGGCGGCGAAATACCTCCGAAAACGCTTCAAAAAAGCGGACTGCTTTGTTATCGGCGACAATAGTTTAAGAGACGTTTTAGAAGAACACGGTCATCGGACCTTCGTCGAAGAAGAGCCGGCAGATGCTATCGTGATCGGGCAAAGCAAGTGGGCAGACTTTCGTCAAATCGATATTGCTCGAAGATTGGTGGTTAACGGCGCTGAAGTGGTCGCTTTACATCGAGACCTGACATGGCCTGACGGCGATGTCACTCGTATCGCATTAGGCCCCATCGTTGCGGCAATGGAATCTGTCATTGACGGGCCCGTTACCGTGATAGGTAAACCTGAAAAAAAATTTTTTACTGCAGCCCTTCAACACGCAAAATTTCAACGAGAGCACACCATCATGATCGGAGACAGCGTTCAATCTGATATTAGAGGGGCAATTGATTCTGGATTGAAAAGTCTTTTAGTCCGAACCGGAAATGGCACTAACGAGTGTATTCCCACTGATTGCGGTGGAGAACTAGCGACCATCGCAGACCTTCCCGATTGGTGCGAAAAAAATCTACCAAAGCCTTAACAAGCTAGTCTTTTAAGTCAGATCTAAATCTCAGCATCTTGGCAACATATAAGCCTCTCATACACTGCAGAAATCTCGAAAAGCATTTCGGAGATTTCACGGCAGTCAATCAACTCAGTTTCGATATAAAAACCCAAAGCTGCTTCGGCATTTTAGGGCCAAACGGAGCTGGAAAAACAACCACTCTTCGCATGCTGTTGGGACAGTCGCCTAGAAGCGGCGGCGTTCTGGAGATATTCGGAAAAGACATCAATGTCCATTTAAAATCAATTCGCCAAAAGACTGGAATCGTTCCACAAGCCGATAACCTGGATCCCGATTTTACAGTCGCTGAAAACTTGTCAATATACGGAAGTTACTTCCGCCTAAGTCGAAAAAGCCTGGCCAGCCGCATTCCTGAACTACTCGAAATGGTACAGCTTTCAGATCGTGCCGAATGCCGAATCAGCACGCTTTCTGGTGGCATGCAGCGTCGCCTGACTCTCGCACGGGCGCTTGTAAATGACCCAAAATTATTAGTTCTCGATGAGCCCACAACAGGACTTGACCCTCAAGCACGGCATATGATCTGGTCATTGGTTCATCAAATAAAGCGATCTGGTAAAACAATTCTCCTGACGACGCACTACATGGAGGAAGCCGAAAGACTCTGTGATGAAGTGATTATCATTGACCATGGGCGACTGCTCGCTCAGGGTAGCCCGGTCAATCTGATCAAAGAGCACTGCGAGACTGATGTGGTCGAAATTCGCGGCGAGGTTGCGTTGGCAATTACTCGTGATCTTCCCGAATCCTTCCGATGCGACCGCTCTGGCGACAGCCTCTACATTTATTCTAGCGACACATTTCGCCTCCTCGAGTGGGCCGAATCACTCCAAGGTCTAACCTCCCTTCATCGAAAAACCGGACTCGAAGATGTGTTCTTACGCCTCACCGGTCGAGGATTACGATAATCAAACTCCATCCCCCAAAATTTCGATTAGAAGCATTAGCGGTGTGGCGACGAAACGCGCTAGTCTGGAAACGACTGATGGCGGCGAGTCTTTTACTTCATTTCGGCGAACCTCTCCTGTACCTAATCGGCATTGGCTATGGCCTGGGTCGATTTATAGGCGAGATTGACGGTATACCGTACTTCACCTTTCTCGCTTCAGGTTTTATCGCATGGTCTGCAATGAACGTAGCTAGTATGGAGTCAATGTGGTCGGTATACACACGAATGGTTCCCCAGCAGACTTATGAAGCCATTCTCGCGACACCCGCAACTGTTGACGACATTGTAATGGGCGAACTCCTCTGGTGCGGTACTAAAAGTCTTGTGAGCGGCAGCGCGATCCTTGCTGTGGCATCAATGCTAGGAGCCGTTCATGATTGGACAGCGATTTTTACACTACCGATAATATTCCTGACGGGGCTTTGCTTCGCAGCACCTGGGTTAATCGTGACCGCCTATGCCAAGGCTTACGAAAACTTTAATTTTTATATGACGCTCGTGATGACGCCCATGTTTATTTTATGTGGCGTTTGGTATCCCATCACGACACTGCCAGAACCTGTGCAAAGGATCGTAGAATTTCTCCCGCTGACTCATGCAATTTCGATTATTAGACCATTGGTCGTTGGAGTACCAATTGAGAACTTGGTTGTACACCTCGGCGCATTACTTCTATTCGGCGCGATTTCCACTTGGATCGCGGTGGCTTTAATTCGTCGACGCCTCGTGCAGTGATTTTCGTCTAAGCCGGAATAAAAAACGACCGGTCGCCAAGGGTCAATGCTTGCAAGGGGTATCGCAGCAGCGTCGATAGATTTTCTGTGGTTGCGACTGCAGATGTCTCTCCCTGCAGGATGCTTCCATCGCCACAGAGGCACAACAAATGATCACTGAATCTGATTGCAAGGTTAAGATCATGCATGACCATGACAACAGCGCGCCCCTCGGCACGCCACTTTGTCAGCGCGCCTTGCAGCAGGTTAATCTGATAGTGGAGATCCAAATGATTTACCGGCTCGTCGAGCAGAATCGTTTGTGCGTTTTGTGCCACCGTAGCGGCAAGCTCTACCCGGCGACGTTCTCCACCTGACAACGAGTTGACATCCCTGTGCATTAACGCGTCCAGTCCCATCTGAGAAAGACTCTCGACTACGATATCCTGGTCGTCCCGAGTCGGACCTGCCCAACGAGAAATCCAAGGATGGCGCGCACTCATGACAAAGTCATAAGCGTCGGTTGAGATAGGCGCCTGCGATTGTTGAAACAAAATACTCACTTTTTGCCCACGGGTTTTTGTCGCAAGAGAGTTGAGCGCTACACCATCGAGTTTGATCTGTCCTCCCAAAGGATCTCTTAATCCTGCGAGTGTGTGGAGTAGTGTTGTTTTACCCACCCCGTTACGACCGAGCACAGACCAGACTTCCCCGGGCTTCACTTTTAACGTCAGGTCGTCACAGATTTTTTGCTCGCCGATTTGTAGATTGAGACGTTGAACTTCCAGGCGCATCATGACGGAATGCTCACGCCCCGGCGTCGGAGCAGATACAAAAAAACAGGCACCCCGATAAATGAGGTGATCACACCGACCGGCAACTGTTGGGGTGCAATGACTGTTCGGGCAATCATCTCGGCGATAACGAGTAAAGTGCCTCCAGCTAGCGCTGAGACCGGAATAAGCAATCGATGCCTTGAGCCAATAATCAGGCGCATCATGTGAGGAACGACAAGACCTATAAATCCGACTGGCCCGGCAAGCGTAACTGAGGCCGCCGTTAAAAGGCTTGCTGCTAATAAAATGATTAAGCGCAGCGCCGATGTATTTAACCCAAGCGAACGCGCTCTCAGATCCCCTTCCAGGAGCAGGTCAAGATCTCTCGCTACAATTAAACCGCCAATTAGAACAGCAAGCAAAACAAGAATTCGAATGAATCCGGGCCATTCCGGACGAAGATCACCCATCAACCAAAAAAGCATTCCCTGAATCTGGTTGGCCTCCCCCAAAGACAGAAAAAATCCGATCAATGCGCCCCATCCTGATGCCAGCACGATACCTGTCAACAACAGTCGGGACGATCCCCAATCGCCGGAAGCTCTCGCCAGGAGAATGAGCAGCACGATCGAAAAACCCGCCCCCATTGTTGCCGCAATCGGCACCGCGGAAAACGGGAGGCCTAACAACATGACAATTAGGGCAAAAGCCGCAGACCCGCCTGAGACTCCCAGCACATAGGGATCTGCTAACGGGTTTCGAAGCAGTACCTGCATCATGACACCAGCCACTGCCAAGGAGCCACCCACCACAAAAGCACTAAACGCTCGCGGGAGGCGTAACTCCAACACCACCATCGTGGTCATACTGACGGTTCCCGATCGAAAGAAACTAATCAAGTCATTCCAGACAATAGAAACACTTCCGACCAAGAGCGATAGCCCAAGCGCCGCGATCGAAAAAACCAATAAGGCGGCAATCGTCAGCTGCTGATATCGATGTGAGCTTTTCACGGTACAGTTTGGAGTACGGTTTCCAGCATTTATTGAAGGCGCGCCCGCGCTAAATCCATCTTCTCACAAAGCTCAGTCATCGCAAGAACAATCCGTGGGCCCATTCGGGCGATGTGATCGGAATCAATTGAAATTAGATTCTGCGAAGCAACAGCAGTCATTGCTGGCCACTGACTCCACATGGATACCGGTGAAGAATCTTCTGTTTCGGTCAAAGAGCCCACAATCACATCCGGGTTCGTATTAAGCACCGCTTCGACAGACACAACCACGCTGATAGTTGGTAATTCCGAGAACACATTAGACCCACCACAACCTTCGATAAGCTGGGAAACCACGTGTGCACCGTTTAATGTATAAATTGGATGATCCCATACCTGATAAAAAACACGAACCGGTTTTTTCTTCGCGTATCGCCCCCGCAGTTTTGCAATTTTACGTTCAAAATCTCGAGCCTGGGACTCAGCTATCTGCGTTCTGCCCATCAGAATACCGAGTTGTCGGATCAACGCTGCAATCTCCTCTAGCGTACCCGGGTTACTCTCGAAAACATTGAATCCTAAGCGCCTTATCATCGATAAGTCAGCCTCATGGTTTCCCTCTTTCCACCCCAACACGAGGTCAGGCCTCAACGAGATAATTTTTTCTAAATCAAGCAAACGATGACTCCCGACTCTCGGCAGCAAAATAGCAGCAGCCGGAAAATCACTAGACGCCATCACGCCCACCAGAGATTCGCCGGCTCCGATATGAAACATGATTTCGGTGAGGTGCGGCGCCAAACTGATCACTCGCTCGGCCGGCACCTCAAATTGAGAAAGCACGCCGTGATCAATTTCTGATGCTAGGGAGTCAGACGAACTACCCCCCGTCACTATGAGTAAAAAAAATGATGTCGACAAAAAACCACAAACCGCGCTAATCGCCTGTCCAATTACTATCGGACTGATGTGGATGTTTGGGTCACCCATCGAGCCCACGCAACCCCGGAATGTGAGTTAAATCCAGTGAGCCGTGCGTGTCATTACCTTAGCAACCACTCGCATTACCCATGGAATTGGAGAAGGCAAATCCTCCGCCCCGGCATCGGCCGCAGTCTCAGCGTGCGCCCGTTCATCTTTTCTCATTTGTTCCACAACAGCCCGACTTTTTAAATCCGTCTCCGGAATTAGATCAAGATGGCTATCAAGATGGGCTTCGACCTGTTCTTCAGTCTCTTTTACGAATCCAAGACTGCGTCGATCTCCTGAAAGACCCGCAGCCGCCCCCATCACGAATGACCCAGCGTACCAAAGAGGGTTTAAGACGCTGGCACGTCCACCCAGATCATGAAGCCTGCTGTTGCACCATAAAAGATGGTCTTGTTCTTCTGCTGCTGCATTACGCATTGCCAGTTTTACAGCGTTATTTTTTGCTGTGAATGCCTGACCTTCGTAAAGTGCCTGAGCACAAACCTCTCCCACATGATTAACGCGCATCAGGCGCGTCGACTGAACCTTCTCAGCTTCACTCAACTGCTGCTCGGGCAAGTGTTCGGCTGGATTCGCACGGCCCGTACCGGACGGCAAAGAAAATACCGTACTCAAGGCAGTTTGAAAAGATGCCAAGATATCGTCGAGCGGGGAGAGCTCTCGTGGATTCGGCGCTGGGGCAGACCATTTAATTTCTCTTTCCATATCACACTGTTATCTAAAAATTAGTTTCGCCGCCATTGTAGTCCGAGAAAAAAAGATCGGCCGGGCTGGCGATAGTAACTCGCATGCTCGTACTCTTCATCAGCCAAGTTTGCTATTTTCCCGGTTAGCGCCCAATTTTTTGCAACTGAATAATTTGCACGAAGATCAACAACTGTGTAGCTGTCAATTTTCCTTGAGTTTGCGAGATCATCATATGCACTTCCCGCGCCGCGGAGTGATCCCCCAACAGAAAATTTTCCAAAATTACGATCGGCACGAAACTCCATGACTTCTCCCGGACGACGCGGCAGCTCGTTTCCATCATAGGCGCCCCCATCTTGCTCTGCCGATAAAAACGTCAGTGCTGCAGCCATCTGCCAGCTGCCCAGCGATTTTTGACCCTCAATCTCAAGCCCCATAATACCTGCGGAATCCAGATTCGCTGGCGCAAATGTGGCCGAGTCGTACGCGATCAGATCATCAACCTTACTTGAAAATAAGGATACTGCCCACCGGGACGACGCATTTGACCATCGATACCCGGCCTCTACTGTTGACGACTCCTCAGGCGTTAAATCTGGATTGCCAAAGCCGGGGTAGTAAAGTTCATTGAAGGTTGGCGCCTTAAATCCTGTTCCATATTGCAGCGTCCAGCGTCCCCCTGATTCCATCCCGTAACCTAAACTGGCATCACCGGTGGTAGCGTCTCCAAATTGCTCATTATCATCAAATCGCAGCGCTGCCTGCATATCGAACCCGCCCAGGCTCGCTAGAATTTGACCAAACACGCCTACGTTTTCTCTAGAGGTCTCCGCATAGGCATTAAGACTATCGATCTCATCATCTAGAAAATCAACGCCGAGTGTCAGAAGATTCGACGGAGATATTGAGATATCACTTTGCAGACTTAAAGACATCCGAGACGTGTCATAACGATCAACCGACGCCCCATCCTTGTACATGTCCTGCTCATCACGACTTTGTCCAGCCGAAAATTTTAACGCGACATGCTCAGTGGTTGTCCAATCCACAGTCGCTCCCAAAACGCTCGTAAAAAATTTCGTTTCATTTTGAAACGAACCATCAAATTCATTTTGCCCATCAGAAGAAAGGAAACTAACCGACAAGTCAGCCGCATCACCAATAGCACTCTTCAGACCCGCCTGAACCGACAAACTTTCAAATCCATCCGGGTCATCTTCGATCGCAAAGCAGCCCGCGGTGAGATTGCCTTTGCAAACATCGTATCCGTCGGTCTCTTCACTGATTACCGATAAGGTGAACCGGGTGCGATCTTTATCACCCACAGAAATCCTAGCGCCTGCTTTTAAGTAGTCTTCGCTACCTGCCGTTAGAAACGCGGAAGCTTGTTCAGCGCTACCCGGGTCCCGGGTAAAAATTTGAATCACTCCGCCAATCGCATCCGATCCGTAAAGACTGGATCGGGGACCTCGCACGACTTCGATTCTTTCAATTTGGTCCGGATCAATAAATTGGAACGCGGTTGAACCGAGGGTTGCTGAACCCACTTTTACCCCGTCGATCAGCACTAGAACCTGGTCAGTTTCTGCGCCTCTTAGAAAAACAGCAGTGGGCTGTCCGGCCCCACCTGTTTGGCTCACAATCATCCCAGGCACCGTCCGAAGTAAGTCAGCCACTGACTCCGGTTGAAGTGATTCGATCTGCTCTCTATCAATGACGCTGACAGCCGCCAATGTGGCATCGACCGATTGAGCCGTTCGGGTCGCTGTTACAACAACCGGATCAACTTGAGCCCGAACTGAAAAAGAGAGAAGCAGAATTAGGACGGAAATAAAAAACCGGTAGCAAAAAAACATTGGCATCTCCAACGCACCCGCCGTGCGATTTTGAGCGCGGGATGCGGCAGACACAATGCCTTCGCATCGCCCCACGCGATGAGTTTCTAAAGCTGACTGGCCGGTCTCCGGACTCGTAAGCGAGAGCAAAGCTCTCGAAGGTAGCGCCTTCCCGCGACTCGTTGTCGCAGTGGCAGTTGCTAGCCAAACTTACTTACCGTTGCGGGGGCAGTGCCGGATTTGAAAGACTCAGTTGTCTCGCGCACCGGCTTCCCGTTTCACCGCGGCCCTTAAAGAGCGCGCGACACCAGAAAGTACCGAGGAGTATAAAGAAAATACCGACCTTCTGAAAGATTAAAATCTATCTTCAGTTTTGTCTCAGGACCGCCTGAATCTTGTCGAAAATCTATGCCCCAAATCCCCTCTTGACTTTAAACTGCTCAACAGCGAGGATTCGTTCGATGACGGCCCCGAGATGGGTTAAAAGGGAACGAGGCATGCTCACTACGTGACCTCGGCTGTACCCGCAACTGTAAGCGAGGAGAATCCGCTCAAGTTTCGCCACTGACTAAAAGTCGGGAAGGCGGAGCTGATTCGAGGAACCGCTAGCCAGGAGACCTGCTGTCATGCGCGTTGCTTGTCTTGGATCGGGAGAAATCCAGGACGCGAACCACCTTGGTGGGCGACGCCTAACGTCGTGATATTGAGGAATGTTCGCCATGCTAGCGATCCTTTTAAAAACGGTCAGATACTGCACGGACTCCTTTGGAGCACGTGGTTCTCGCTGTGGGTTTAAAAAGTGATCTCCCGGGCATCTTTATTTGCGCTAACTGCCTCTGGGGCTCTTCACGCCGCCGTTCTATCCAACTGGCACGCCCCTCTTTTAGTTGATCCAGCATCAATAGCAAACTTTGAAAACAATCTGGACGTGCAAATTATTGAGGACGCTAACACCATCGGTGATATCCCAGCAGCCTCGCAGGCTTCAATCGATAGCCAACTCAAAAGCATACCTTCGGTCCAGGTTAATGAAAAAGAACAGGCGTTAATCTACGACGTACAGCACCTCTCAGAAACGATATTCTCACTCACAAAACAGCTTGAAAATGCTCATCATGAGGCCCAAATCGCCAACCACGAAATTGAGCAACTCACCTCGATCAAAGGATCACTGGAAGAGGCCTTAGAGGCGGTCCACCGCTCGACCAATATGGCGAAAGCCAGTATGTCGGAGGAAATTTCCGCATTAACGGCCGAGAATCGGCAATCACGAGCCGAAAACGCTGATCTACACGCTCAAAAAAATGGGACGCAATCAGAAACGACTGAATTACGGAGCGCAAATCTTTTACTGTCAGATCTCCTGTCTAATGCACGCGACTCGACACAGCAAAGCCGAGAAGAACTTGCTCTCGAGCAAGCTCATTCTCAGGCATTAGATCATCAATTAATGGCACTAAACAATCAGCAGGAGACCCTTAAGACGAGCCTTCTTAATATTCAGCGCGAAACGACTATTCTCAGTGAGCAAAAGCGCGAATTGGTCGTTGAAAACACGACCCTCAAGACTCAACAATCGGTGGATGCTGAGGCGATTCAATCCCTTCAAAACGGCAATAACGATCTCAGTTACATGCTTGATCAAACGAGACAGAAGGTGGCTGAACTTCAGGCGACATTGGAAAAATCGCGTGAGACGTCTCAGGCGTCCCTCGAAACTGGCAATGCGATGGATGAAAGTAATCCCACTCCTGCTGCAGGAAATCCAAAGCCCATCTATCCCAAAATTGCCATCCGACGTGGAATCGAGGGGGACGTATCGCTACGAGTAATGCTCACCGCGTCCGGAATGGTTTCGTCAGTGACTGTTGAGAAGCCAAGCGGCTCCAAATTATTAGATGCCGCTGCAGTTTCAGCGGTGAAACAATGGCAATTTAATCCCGCGATGCATCAGGGTGAACCTACCGCATCCGTAACGACAGTGCCCATCGAATTTAAACTTATTCAGTCAAGAGGGTAAGCCCATCCTGCCCACCATATGGGTCGATTTACAAAACACCGTCGGAGCGCAGCTGACTGACTTGCTCCCCTGAGTAACCAAGCACCTGAGTTAACACTTCATCAGTATGCTGGCCAAGTGTCGGTGGCGCACGATCAACTGCGGTTGGCGTCTCACTCAATTTTATCGGACTCGCAAGCAGATCTACGCTGCCGATGGACTCGTGATCAGCGCGAACTCTCATCTGTCGATGTTGAACCTGAGGATCGTTGAGCGTTTCGTCGATCGCATTAATTTTTCCGCAGGGCACACCGACGTTCTCCAAAAGTGCTAACCATTCAGATGTGGTTTTATTCGCTAACCGATCAGAGAGAATCTTGACCAACGAGACCCGATTAGCGACTCGCTGTTGATTCGTTGAAAAACTGAGATCCTTTGCAATTTCAGGACATCCAAGCAAACAGCAAAGCTGTTCAAATTGACTATCGTTCCCAACGGCGATGATCATGTGGGCATCACTCGTTGCAAAAACCTGATAAGGCACGATATTGGGATGGGCGTTTCCCATTCTTGGTGGCACTTGATCCGCACCCAAATACATCATCGCCTGATTCGCGAGAATCGCAACTTGGCAATCGAGCAACGACATGTCGATATACTGACCCACGCCGGTATTCTCGCGACTGATTAATGCGGCCTGGATGGCAGATGCACAGTAAAGTCCCGTCACAATATCCGCGATAGCGACCCCTACTTTCTGGGGTCCCGCGTCGACCGTGTCTTCCGCTTCTCCGGTAATGCTCATTAACCCACCCATTCCCTGAATCATAAAATCGTATCCAGGACGATCTGCATAAGGGCCATCCTGACCGAAGCCGGTGATAGAGCAATAAACCAGTTTGGGATTGATCTTCTTCAGGGTATCGTAATCAAGCCCGTACCGGGCCAATGTGCCGACCTTAAAGTTTTCCACAACAACATCACTCATTGCTGAAAGGGTCCGGATAAGCTCTTGGCCCTGAGGGTTCGCAATATTGACAGTCACGGAGCGCTTACCTCGGTTGGCACTCAGGAAATATGTGGACTCGACAGTCGACTGGCCGTCATCGTCAATCGCAAAAGGAGGTCCCCATTGACGGGTATCATCGCCCTTCCCGGGTCGCTCCACTTTAATCACGTCTGCACCAAGATCGGCCAACATCTGCGTGCACCATGGTCCCGCAAGAACGCGGCTAAGGTCCAGCACTCGAATATGAGAAAGCGCGCCTGCCATCTATCCGGTAAAAGCCTGTATTCCCGTCTGCGCGCGACCCAGAATCAAGGCATGGACATCATGCGTGCCTTCATAAGTGTTAACAGCTTCCAGATTCATCATGTGACGGACGACATGGTACTCATCAGACACACCATTTCCGCCGTGCATATCACGCGCTGTTCTGGCGATATCTAGGGCTTTGCCACAGTTATTACGCTTTAAAAGGGAAATGGCCTCAGGTGCTGCCTTCCCGTCATCAAATAATCTGCCAAGGCGCAGACTCGCGTGAGTGCCCAACGTAATCTCAGTTTGCATGTCTGCAAGTTTTTTCTGGATGAGTTGATTTGCGGCGAGCGGTCGGCCGAATTGCTCTCGCTCTAGGGTATAGCTTCTCGCCGCATGCCAACAAAACTCAGCAGCCCCCATCACGCCCCATGAAATTCCGTAGCGAGCTCTATTCAAACAACTAAACGGGCCCTTTAAGCCTGATACACCTGGCAATAGATTCTCTGAAGGTACAAACACTTCATCCATCACAATTTCTCCGGTGACGGATGCCCGAAGCGAAAATTTGCCCTCGATTTTTGGCGTCGTTAGCCCTTCCATTTGCCTCTCGAGAATAAAGCCGCGAATCACATCATCATCATCTTTTGCCCAGATCACAAAAAAATCGGCAATGGGAGAATTGGTAATCCACATTTTTGCGCCGCTAATCCGGTAACCGCCCTCAACCGAGCGTGCACGGGTCCGCATGCCACCGGGATCTGATCCATGATCCGGCTCTGTTAACCCGAAACAACCCACTGCTTCTCCTGAAGCCAGTTGAGGTAAATACTTCTCTCGCTGTATCTCAGACCCGAAAGCGTGAATAGGAAACATCACCAAACTCGATTGCACACTCATCATGGATCGGTAGCCCGAGTCGACGCGCTCCACTTCACGGGCGGCGATCCCATAACACACGTAATTGAGCCCCGCACAACCATAACCCTCAATGGTCGAGCCCAAAAGTCCCAACTCCCCCATCCGGGGAAATATTGATCGATCAACCTTTTCCGCTCGATTAGCTTCCAGGATTCCCGGTTGCAACTCGTCCTGACAAAAACGCCGGATCGAGTCCTGAACCAGTTTTTCTTCGTCCGTAAGCAGATCTGTAAATCCTAGCGGATCCGTCCAGTCGAAGGCCGGGGGTGTTTTTGAAGATGTGGCCATTGATTACATTTTCCTTAATTTGTTTCCGGGGCTGGAGTGATATCACTGCCGTCGAATTAAGCCAGTGCGCTGTCAGTAACGGATGAAATATCTCGAAACATAAACAGTGGCGCCCTATAATACCGACTCTATCACTCATCGACCGCCTTCGTAGGCGCTAACCTCAGACCTGTCTCACTATGACGATCGAACATCTTTGGCCCCTTCTTCAAGTTGTTTTGGTCGATCTAATGCTTGCAGCGGATAACGCAATTGTAATCGGACTTGCCGCTGCGAGTGCACCACGGGCGATGCGTAAACGAGTCATATTTTTTGGCATCGCAGCCGCGGCTGTTTTAAGAATTGCTTTCGCGCTCTTAACAGTACAACTCCTTCAAGTTATCGGTCTCGTACTTGCGGGCGGACTTTTACTGCTGTGGGTCTGCTGGAAACTCTGGCGGGAACTTCGCGAAGTGTCAAAGGCCAATAGTGACAACACGGAAAGCAAGCCAACGGAAAAATCGGTTGGGCAGGCAATATTCCAGATTGTGTTGGCCGATGTATCGATGTCGTTGGATAATGTGTTGGCAGTAGCGGGAATCGCGCGTGAACATCCTGGTATTCTGGTCTTCGGGCTAGCATTGTCTGTTGCTCTTATGGCTTTTGGCGCCGTTTATATTGCCCGCTTACTCGAGAAGTATCATTGGATTGCGTATATTGGATTACTGGTTATTCTCCAAGTTTCGTTAGTCATGATATGGGAAGGATCGCAACAGGTCTTACAGATAGCGTTGGCCTAGATAACTTAGCACTAAAAATCTAATGAACTTTTACCAATTGAACTGGCGAAAAGGAATCAGCGCACTCTTCTGTGCGCTTCTTATTAACGCCGCAGTATTCGCTCAGCAATCAGACCTTGAAAGAGCGGCAAACGCCTACAATGCAGGAGATTATGCAACCGCAATCGCTTTGTTTGAGCCAAACGCCCGCCAGGGGAATCGAGAGGCTCAATTCGCAATGGGCGTTGCTTACTATAAGGGTCAAGGAGTTGATCAGGACCTGGCGGAAGCGCTGGCTTGGTTTCGAAAAGCCGCTGACTCGGGACAGCCAACCGCAATGTTTAATTTAGGGGTTGCCTATTGGCAGGGTGCGGGTGTTCAGAAAAATTTTGCAACCGCGGTCGACTGGTGGGAGCGTGCCGCTGAACTTGCGGACACGGCATCTCAGTACAATCTCGGTTTTGCTTATTATCAAGGTCAAGGCGCCGAAAAGGACCTGGATAAAGCAAGCGACTGGCTTGGTAAAGCCGCGGCTCAGGGGCACGCAGACGCTCAACGCCTGCTAGACATGATTAGCGAACAAAAGATCGCTGCCCAGGCCACTTCAGAATCGCAAACAATCAGTCAAACGTCTGCAAAGCAGTCTTCGACAACTGGAACAAGTTCGGCGTCCACGACAAAAACTGAATCCAATGCGGTCCTTGTCAGTGTGAGCTTTGGTGCCGGACAAATTAGCTACGATAATCTGCCGATAAGATCGGGTCCGAACACAAGCGCAGTTGTAACGGGCAAGTTGAGGCAGGGAACCCCGGTCAAAATTCTTCAAACCACCGGATCCTGGTCAAGAATTGAAACCCCCTCACCGCCCCGCTTTTGGGTATTTGGACGCTACGTGACAGGAGCGCCACAGGGGCAAATCAGCGCAGACAAGGTTCGGCTTCGGACAAAGCCAACAACTGGATCAGGATCTTCTGTCGTTGCGGAACTGAATAAAGGCGACGCTGTTAAGGTCCATGCAAATTCGGGAGATTGGAAGCAAGTCAGCACAGAGCCGGCAATCCAAAGTTGGATTCAATCATCCGGTCTTGTTGAGCAAAATCCAGTTACTCAGAGTTGGCTAGACAATTTCAACGCCCGAGCTGGATCCGTGAATTCAAGTCGCTCATCAGTCTCAACAAGTCCAACCCCAACTGCTGCGCAGGCTTTTAAAGCCGCCTGGGTGACTTCACAAGAAGCGCCTATTTTGGGTAGACCTGACGAAAATGCAGCACTCCTAAACTATGTTAACAAAGATACCCCGGTAAAAACTCTTGGCAGCAAGGACTCCTGGTTAATGGTTCAAGTGCCCGGTGGACTGGATGTTTGGATTTATGGAAAGTTTGTTTCAGAAGATGGCGCTGTCGCAAAAATTAATAATAATCGAGTTCGAATTCGTTCCCTTCCCTCGAGCGCGCCCGAGTCCGATATTCTTGGATTACTTGATAAAGGTGCATCCATAAAAGTGATTAGCCGTAAAGGAGACTGGATACGCGCGCGAGTCCTTTATTCTGTTGCGGGCTGGATCCGAAAAGGCGACACAACAACGCCTGGGAACGTCTCTACGGGCTGGCAATCAAGTTGGGACGCAATTCGGTCAAGCGCCCAAAACTAAAACTTATCAATTCAATCAACAGTTTGATTCGAGAAACATACTTTGCTCGCAGATGCATCCGCTTCTGCATGATTGTAATAATTGGATTGAGTGTTCGAACGCCAGCACTCGCGGATATTAATCACTCGATAAAGTCTCTAATTGAAACTGGCAATTACCTCGAAGCGATTAACGCGCTAAACGGTGAAATAGCATCATCTCCCAACGATAAATTTGAGCTCTACTTTGTCCGGGCTCGAGTGTATGACCTTAGCGATCAGCCCGAGAAGGCCAAAACAGCCTACCAGTCCCTCATCACCCGGTATCCTGGACGTCCGGAGGCATACAACAATTTGGCACGGCTTTATAGTCTCGAAGGGAAACTTGATCAAGCAACTGCGCTCCTTCGCGCAGGAATCTATACTCAGGTTTCCTACCGGATCTTATTTGATAACCTCACCGAGATTTACACTGAGCAAGCGGCCCGCGCTCTGCAGAGCGCCTTAAGTCCAAGCACCCTAGACGCTAGCCCTGTCCTACCGATTAGTACGCTTCGTGAGATCATCTCTCCCCGGATCAATCAGAAATAAGTCTTCCTGTGACCCTTAGATCAATCTCAAAGCAGGCTGTAATCACATTTCTATCAGTCTTGACGGGACTGGGCTTTCTTCATCTAAACGTACGAGCAAGCCCGCTTGATCCGGAGAAGTATGAGCAAGCACTCCTCACCGCAACCAGATTAATCTCTACAGGTGCATGGGAGAATGCGCTGTCAACGCTCAATGCCCTCACAGATGAGTTCCCGCAAAGCCGGGTCAGTCATTTGCTCAAAGCCGACGTTTTTGCGGCGCTTGCCGGAACAGGCGAGAAAATCTCGAAATTAAAATCTCTCGAAATTGAATCCTTACGTCAGCAGATAAAATTACGCTGGCGCAATCACCAGGAATTCTCCGATAAAAATCAAGGCCTTGTTCCCGATAAACTGATCAAGGTTTCGGCACAGCAGTCGCTTATCCTTTATGTAGATCTGCCAGCCGCAAGGCTTTATATCTTCCGTAATAATGGGCAAGGATTAGTTTCTGAGGCTGATTATTATGTGACGATTGGCAAAAAAGGTTTTGGAAAAGAACGCGAGGGAGACCTCAAGACGCCGGTCGGGATCTATTCGATATCAGGTTATAAGCCAGGTTCAACCCTTCATGAGCGTTATGGGCATGGTGCTTTAACCCTCGACTATCCAAACCCTCTGGATCAACAGCTGGAAAGAACGGGCTACGGCATCTGGATACACGGCACCGAACCGGGCTGGATTAATCGAGGACCGTTCGCCAGCGACGGCTGTATCACGCTAAGCAATAATGACTTTAAGGATTTAGTCACGCGATTTGATCTTCAATCAGGAACGCGAGTTGTTATTGATGATCAGCCGATTTGGAAGCCGTTTAAGTGGATAGAAGCAACTGGGGACAGTCTGGTTTCTGAACTATCGTTTAACCACCAGATTACCGCTTCGCCTGCAAAAGAAGAGTCCGTTGCCAATTCAGTACACGACGAAAAATCAGTCGATCATGGATTAACGGAAATTTTGCTTTATCCCGGAAGCGGTGCCGAACTTGTGACCCAACGGCTATTGCTCAGCGATATGCAACGCAAAACAACTATCACAGAATATTGGACGCGGAACGACGACGATATATGGAAGCTGACTCATCGCATGGAATAAGACTTCCTTGTTGAGTAAAGCCCTATAGACTGGCCACAACAACCAAGAACAATTAATACCCGCTCTCTGTTTTCACCGTATTTGGCCACGGCGCTCCGTGCTGATATCCCACAATCGCTTCAGCAATATAACGGCAAGCTGTTGGCGGAAAGGTGACGCTCCCAATGTGTGGTGTTACCAAGATGCGAGGATGGTTCCAAATTGGACTTGATTCAGGCAAAGGTTCCGTCTCAAAGACATCAAGCGCAGCGGCCTCGAGCGTATGATTATCAAGGGCTGCGACCAGCGCGTTCTCATCAACCAGATCCCCTCGGCCCGCATTGATCAAAAACGCATCAGGGGGCAACATCGCAAGCGTGTTGGCATTAATGAGTTTTTGAGTACCTGAAGTGGCTGGCATTAACAGCACGAGAATCATACTTCTGGAGAGAAATGGTTGAAGTCCATCTTCACCATAAAAAACTTCAACGCCCTCGACGTCCTGCTGAGATCGACGATACCCTACAACCTGATAGTTCAATGCGCATAGTTGCGCACTTAACGCCTGACCTAAAACGCCGAGACCCATCACACCCACAGTGATTTCAGATGCGGGCACTTGTTCCAGGTCTTCCCAATACCGCCTTGACTGTTGCTCCTCAAAGCGATGCATGAGGCGATGAAATCTGAGCACGTTAAAGAGGCAATACTCCACCATGCCTGCTGTGAGTTGTGGCTCTACCATCCGAACAACAGGAATATCCGCCGGAAGCGTCGGACAAGTCAAAAGCGAGTCAACCCCAGCGCCGATTGAGAACAACACCTCCAGATTTTTTAGATCCCTGAAGAGTTCCGGCGGTGGTGCCCACAAAAGCGCGCAGTTAATATCGGCCGGGTTCCCCACATTCGGCCAGATCCGAATTTCCAACGCCGGAATAATCTCGGCAAATGTCTCTGCCCATTTTTGATCTCGATCATCCGTCTTTAAAAGCATAACCGGTTTCGTTTTAATACCCATTACTGTCCCCACTCTTTCAAAAACTGCGTCAGTTTATCCCAAATCTTATCGGCGTTAGCCCAATCGACTTGACATCACTGGCTCGCATAAATATTGTCGAGTAAATCGAACATAAAAACTAATTATTAGTACGATTTATTTTTAGTATTGAATATAACGGTTAAGCGTTCTAGACTGATACCAGAAACGCGATTCAATCAGTCTCTAACGGGGCCAAAACCATTCTCGGGAGGATGCATTCTTAGATGAGTGCCGAAGACATATTTGTTCGTTTTGAAAAGGTTCAAAAAAGTTACGACGGGGAAACACTCGTCGTTAAGAATCTCAATCTTGATATTCAGCGCGGTGAATTTGTCACCATGCTTGGTCCCTCGGGTTCCGGTAAAACAACTTGCCTGATGATGCTGGCCGGGTTTGAGCCTGCAACCCATGGTGAGATCTTTCTTGGTAATCGTCCAATTAACGCGGTTCCGCCGCATAAGCGCGGCATCGGAATGGTCTTCCAAAATTACGCGTTATTTCCGCATATGACGGTCAATGAAAATCTCGCCTTTCCGCTCGAAGTTCGCCGAATAAACAAAGCAGAAATATCGGATCGTGTTAAGCGCGCGCTCGATATGGTTCAATTGGGCGCATTTGGAGATCGTCGACCTGCACAACTATCGGGCGGCCAACAGCAGCGTGTTGCGGTAGCGAGAGCTCTGGTATTTGACCCTGATCTTGTTTTGATGGACGAACCGCTGGGCGCTCTGGACAAACAGCTTCGCGAGCAGATGCAGTATGAAATAAAACATATTCATGAGCGACTCGGCGTGACTGTTGTTTACGTCACGCACGATCAATCCGAAGCGTTAACAATGTCCAATCGTATTGCCGTTTTTGAAGATGGTGTCATTCAGCAACTGGCAAGTCCGAGCGACCTTTATGAGCGACCCGATAATGCTTTCGTCGCGCAGTTCATCGGCGAGAATAATCGGCTGACTGGAGTAGTCAAATCGATCGAAGGCGATCAATGTCAAGTCACTCTGGACTCAGGCGAAGAAATCCAGGCATTAAAAGTCAACATTGGTGCGGTAGGAGAAAGAGCAACACTATCCCTGCGACCCGAACGGGTAGAAGTTAATCCAGAGCCCGGTAAATTTCCTAATGCTTTCAACGCAAAAGTCGAGGAACTTATTTATCTCGGCGATCACATCAGAACCCGAGCAAGCGTGTGTGGAAACAGCGAATTTATTGTAAAAATTCCGAATGCCACACACCATGCAAGCCTTAATGAAGGTGATTCAGTTATGTTCGGCTGGTCCATGGAGGACTGCCGAGCGCTTGATGTCCCGCCCACACACTAGGAGTGTGGGCGAGATGTTTCCTAGTGTCGAAAGACAATAACCAACCTCTAAAGGAGGAAAGAAAATGAGACAAACTCTCATGAAAACCACGCTAGCTTCAGCCGTCATTGGCGCTGCACTAGCCGTACCTGCCCAAGCCGACGTGACTGTTGCGTCCTGGGGCGGTGCGTACACGATGAGCCAGCAGAAAGCTTACTCTGACACCTATGCGCCAGGCGGTATCAACTGGGTAAACTATAACGGCGGCCTAGGCGAAGTTCGCGCCCAGGTAGAGTCGGGTAATGTCACTTGGGATATCATTGATGTCCTGCCTCATGAAGCTCGGGTGGGCTGCGATGAAGGTCTGTTTGAAGAACTTCCGCGCGATGTCTTTACGCCAGCTGCTGATGGTACGTCGATGGACGACGACATCATGGTGGAAGTACCAAATGATTGCGTCGTTCCACAAATCTTTTGGTCTTACGTTCCATTCTGGCAAGACGGTGCTTTTGATGGCAACGCCGCTGGCAACCCTTCAACGATCGCCGATTTCTTCGACGTCGCAAATTTCCCCGGCAAACGTGGCCTACATACCTGGGGCAACGCAACGATTGAAATGGCCTTAATGGCCGACGGCGTTGCGCCAGAGGATGTCTACGATACGCTGAGCACGCCTGAAGGCGTCGACCGCGCCTTCGCCAAACTTGACACGATTAAAGATCACGTTGTGTTCTGGTCGGCAGGTGCTGAACCGCTTGAACTCGTGAAAAGTGGCGAAGTCTCCATGTCACTCGCCTATAACGGCCGAATCGGCGCCGCTGTTCTTTCCGAGGGTGCTCCTTTTGTGACCAACTGGGACGGGCAGGTGCTAGAAGAAGAATGGCTGGCCATGATTAAAGGAACACCAAACGCTGATGAGGCGCTTAAGTTCCTCATTCATGCTTCGGCTCCGGAACAACAAGCCGGCCAGGCAAAGTGGATCACTTATGCCCCAATGCGGAAGTCCGGTATAGAAATCATCGCGGCTAATGAGCCATGGTTCAATACAGGCGTTGATATCCTTCCGCTGATGCCTAATGCATCTGAGGCGTTAAGCCAGAAGCATTTGTTTGCTGATCCCTCATGGTGGTCTGATAACGGCGACTCCATCAGCGAGCGCTTTACAGCGTGGATGGGTCAATAAGCCAATCAGCTCGTATGAGTTGAATAGTTGATGATTTCGGGGTGTCACCTTGGTGGCACCCCGGTTTCTTCAATCCGAAATAACTTAGAAATAATTTTTTAATAATGGCCAACAGTGCTTCGAGCAACGCCCCCCTTCTAACGGCTGATGGCACGCCACTAAAAGTAGGTCTCCAACGTTCACTGCGTCGAAGTAAATTAAAAGCAGTAGGCCTTGTTTTTCCCCCACTGCTATTTTTAATCGTCCTATTTATCATACCCATTGGGGATTTATTAACCCGAAGCGTTGACGACACCCGAATTAACTATCAGTTGCCGCTGACATTTGCGCTCATCGACAACTGGGATCGAAAAGAATTACCGGACGAATCTCTCTACAAAGCCGTATTTCTTGATTTATCATCAATTAACAAGTTTTTAATCAAAGATAATTTTGGAACTTCCGTAGATCCGCAAGATCCTGCGTGGGCCGTCAGTATTCCTCGTAAGGGACCCTATCGAGACGCTATCCTAGAAATCGCGCCAGACTGGCGTTCTCCCGCAAACTGGCTACCGTTAAGAGCCATTGCCGTTCAGGCATCGCAGGTCACGGGAGCTGCTATTGATTTGCGAAAAGCAAAAATTAAAGCTGAGTTCACAATCTGTAAAGATTTGACCCCGCTTGAGAACGCATCGTGCTCAAATCTTTACCGCGAGCTCCTGGAATGGGGTGGCAACAGCGAGCCTAGCGAAGACTTGTTCAAAGCACTTGTTAAGGATCTGAGCTACGCCGCCAAATATTTAATCGGCAAGTCCAGCACCCGAATGAATTACGAAAAGCCCGGCTTTAAAAGCCTGCTTAAAAAATCCGGGCGTAAATTTAAAAAAATCGATGAAGGGCCCTACAAAGAAGCGCTTATTAAAGCAGATAAGCGTTGGGGAGATATCGAGTTCTGGAGCGCGCTTATCTCCATGCAGGACCCGCAAACCAGCGTTTACTATCTTAATTCTCTCGACCGCAAGTGGGATGCTGATCGCGAAATTATCATGCAGCCTGAAGAAAGACGCGTCTACGTAATGCTCTGGAAGCGTACATTCTGGCTCAGCCTGATCGTGACCCTCGGATGCCTGGTGCTCGCATACCCAGTAGCACATCTCCTGGCCACGCTTCCACTTAGACACTCAAATCTGCTTATGATTTGCGTACTAATGCCGTTCTGGACTTCTCTTCTTGTTCGCATCGTTGCCTGGATGGTGATGTTGCGCTCCGAAGGCGTCGTGAACGACACGCTAGTGGCATTCGGTTGGCCGGATGAGAGTCGACTACAGCTGATGTACAACTTTACCGGCACTGTGATTGTCATGATCCAGATTTTGCTGCCATTCATGATCCTCCCCATTTACAGTGTCATGAAAACAATTCCACCCAGTTACATGAGAGCCGCCCAGAATCTCGGCGCCCCACCCTCTCTGGCATTTTTGCGCGTCTATATGCCACAAACTTTACCGGGAGTGGGAGCGGGCGTGATTCTGGTCTTTATTGTTGCTATCGGTTACTACATCACTCCAGAACTGGTTGGAGGTAAGGATGGCCGACTGATCGGAAACATGGTGGCCTACCACATGCAGAAGTCGTTGAACTGGGGCCTTGCTTCTGCGATGGGTGCGATCCTACTGGTTGGCATTCTTATTCTTTACTGGATCTACGACAAGGTTGTCGGCATCGACAATATGAAATTAGGTTAAGCTCATGGCGCTTCCCTCTTACGCAACTCCTGCGCAGCGAATTTGGCATTACATCTACCTTGCGATGTGCAGCATCGTATTGTTCTTTTTGGTAATGCCCCTGCTCGTGGTCATTCCAATCTCTTTTACGTCAACGCCCTTTTTACAGTTCACGCCAGAAATGTTGCGATTGGATCCTGACGCATTCTCCTTGCGCTGGTATCGCATCATGATAGGAGATTGCTCTGACCCCGGCATTACGACGGTGTGCAGCGATAACTGGAAAATCGGCGCTCTAAATAGTCTCAAAATTGGCATCACGGCAACTGTGCTGGCAACGACGCTCGGAATTCTTGCGGCATTAGGCCTGAGTCGACCCATCATGCCCTTTCGCAAGCTCATTATGGCAATGATGATTTCTCCATTGATCGTGCCGCTGATTATCACCGCCTCCGGAACATTCTTTTTCTTCGCCCGCCTGGACTTGGTTGCTACATTCTGGGGGCTTGTCCTCGCGCATACTATTCTTGGACTACCATTTGTTGTCATTACAGTAACCGCCACCTTGGTTGGCTTTGATACTAATCTGACCAAAGCGGCCGCGAGTCTGGGTGGTGGCCCGATCCGAAATTTCTTTAAAGTCCAAATGCCACTTATTCTGCCCGGCGTAATTTCCGGAGCGCTTTTTGCCTTTATTACCTCTTTCGATGAAGTCGTTATTGTTTTGTTCGTGGGAGGGCCTGATCAAATTACTCTGCCTCGGCAGATGTGGTCCGGCGTGCGTCAGGAAATCAGCCCCACGATTCTTTCCGTCGCAACCATTTTAGTCATTATGTCCATCTGCCTCCTCACCACGGTAGAAATGTTAAGGCGTCGCAGTGAGCGCCTGCGCGGAATTCGTCCCAGTTAATTGGATAACAGGTTGGAAACGCCCGCCTCCCTAACACCTGCGCTTGAAGTCCTTGACCTCCATAAACACTTCAATGATGTTGAGGTTTTAAAAGGCGTCAATCTTGTCGCAAAAACGGGTGACGTAATATCGATGTTGGGCGCATCGGGTTCCGGAAAAAGCACATTCTTAAGGTGTATTAATCTTCTTGAAGTCCCCGACCGTGGCACCGTAACCGTTCATGGGGAAACAATAAAAATGTCGACATCGAAATATGGAGACATCGTTCCTACTGATTCAAGCCAAGTCATCAGACTAAGATCTCGACTCGGAATGGTCTTTCAGAGCTTTAACCTTTGGCAACATATGACGGTATTAGAAAATGTAACTGAAGCCCTCATTCATGTTCTCAAAATGTCCAAAACAGAAGCTGCTGATCGCGCCTGTCAAACCCTCGATCGAGTCGGCATGCTGGATCGAAAAGATTATTACCCGGCACACATTTCGGGTGGTCAGCAGCAACGAGCAGCCATTGCTCGAGTTCTTGCGATGGAGCCCGACGTGATGCTCTTCGATGAACCGACCTCTGCGCTAGATCCGGAATTAGTAGGTGAAGTGTTGAAAGTGATGCGAAACCTGGCTGAAGAAGGCCGAACCATGATTGTCGTGACCCATGAAATCGGGTTCGCTCGGGACGTGTCAAATCGGGTGATTTTCCTTCACGAGGGTGCGATTGACTCTGAAGGCACCCCTGATCAGGTGTTTACCAACCCGGATTCAGCGCAGTTAAAGAAGTTTCTTTCAAACGCTATTCATTAATTCTGCCCGAATCCTACCAAGGCGTTGTAATATTTAGACGCTACAACTAGACCAATGGAGTTAAAAGATAATGAAAATTAAATTTATGATAACCGCGATCGCGGGCGCTTTCGCGCTTTTCTCAATGACCGCAAGCGCAGATGGCCACGCTCTGCGTGTAGGCGTCGAAGGCGCTTACCCACCGTTTTCTTGGAAGGAGTCCGACGGATCTCTGAAAGGATTCGATATTGATATGGCGATGGAAGTTTGCAAGCGCCTGGATAAAAAGTGTGTTTTGATTGAACAAGAATGGGACGGCATGATTCCCGCGCTACTCGCTAAAAAATTCGACACGATCATTGCATCGATGTCGATTACGGAAGAGCGTAAGAAGAAAGTTGACTTTACCATTAAGTACTACAACACCCCCGCTAAACTCGTAGCCAAAACTGATCCCGGATTCGACGGTACTGCGAGCGGCCTTAATGGGAAACGTTTGGGCGTTCAGCGCGCAACGACTCACCAGTGCTCTGCTGAAAAGCTATACCCAGGCGCTGAAATTGTTCTTTACGCCACTCAAGAAGAAGTCTGGCAAGATCTTGTCGCAGGCCGCCTTGACGCTCAACTCTCTGACTCCCTTCAAGCCTATGAAGGATTTCTTTCGCTGGACGCCGGCAAGGGATACGACTTCCTGGGTGAAAACCTCGATGATATTGAATGTCAGGGCGTCGGTGCGGGCTTTACCGTCCGAAAGCAAGACTCTGCACTGCGTGACCAACTCAGTCAGGTTATTCTCGACATTCGTGCTGACGGAACCTACAAAGCGCTTAACGACAAATACTTCGCGGTCGATATCTACGGCAACTAATGCGAAGTTTTAATCAATGATGTTACAAAACGGGCCCTATTTGGGCCCGTTTTTGTTTTAATCACGATATGGAATTCATCTGGGAATACCGGTCACTGCTTTTGTCCGGCACGGCAGTCACGATTCAACTGGCTTTGGCATCGCTGGCACTATCCGTTCTGTTTGGCCTCGTTGGCGCTGCCGCCAAACTCTCGGCCAATCGCATCGGAAAACGTGCCGCGAACGCTTACACCACTCTTATCCGGGGAGTGCCTGACCTCGTTTTGATGATGCTGCTGTTTTATGGTGGTCAACAGATCGTGAATGACCTTGGTAGCGTGACTGGACTGTGGGGTTATATCGAGATTAATCAGTTTACCGCCGGGGTGGGATCAATCGGATTTGTATTTGGCGCCTACATGACCGAGACGTTTCGGGGCGCGATCCTGGCTATCCCCCGCGGGCAAATCGAAGCCGGCGTTTCTGTTGGCATGACGCCGTTGACCGTTTTCCGACGAATTACCTGGCCTCAAATGGTCCGCCATGCATTGCCTTCATTTACCAATAATTGGCTAGTCCTGATTAAAGCAACCGCGTTGGTTTCTGTTATCGGGCTTCATGATCTGGTTTGGAATGCCTCCACGGCCGGACGCTCTGTGCGAGAACCGTTTACGTTCATGTTTGCGGTATTTATCATCTATCTCTTGCTAACGGCATGCTCAGACGTTGGGTTACGGTGGCTAGAACGCCGATACAACGTAGGAGTCGACCGAGGCTAGCATGACGACAGAACAAACCTTTTTTGAGTACTTGGTTCACGTGAGTGAAAATCATTCGCCACTGGATTTCATGCTGATCGCCGATCACCTGGATAAGTTCTTCTTTGGCGCACTACTAACTTTGGAGATTACGGCTCTCGCGCTTGTTATTGGTGGTGCGATGGCAGTCCCCCTTGCGATCGCTCGGGCATACCGGCATCGATGGTTAAACGGTCCCATCTGGGCTTTTACTTATGTTTTCAGAGGCACCCCACTACTGGTCCAGATCTACCTCGTCTACTACGGTCTCGCGCAGTTTGATTTCGTCCGCGAGAGTTTCTTGTGGGATCCAGTGCTTTCAAGCCCCTGGTGGTGTGCTCTGATTACGTTCAGTCTCAATACCGCCGCATACACCACTGAGTTTCTTCGGGGCGCCATAGAAAACACAGCTAGAGGAGAGATAGAAGCGGCTAAAGCCTGTGGCATGTCAAAAATACAGATGATGCGTCGCGTCATCTTGCCAGGCGCGTTTCGACGGGCGCTACCGGCATATTCAAATGAAGTCATTTTCATGCTCCATAGCTCCGTAGTCCTGAGCACAATTACACTTCAGGATATTCTCGGGGTCGGCCGGTGGCTCAATGGACGTTACTATCTCGCCTACGAAGGCTTTATTACTGCAATGGTCTTTTACATGATTCTCGTTTTCTTGATCAGCCAAGGATTTAAATTTTGGGAAAAGAAATGGCTTGGTCACCTGATGCCAAGAGCAGTAGAAAGCACGAAATAGTTTTTTTGCGAACTGTTAATAGCTGTTTTAAATATCGGCTCGCCCGCAATAAAATTTTTAATGGCAGATTTCTCCAGAGGCCGAAGAGAGATTCGGCTTTTAAATCGTAACCTTTCGGCGACTTAATTCTTGGTGTATCCTGCCGGATTAATATGATTCAATTCACGGGAAAATATGATCACTTTCTCTCTCAAAGATTTCATGGGAATTCCTCAGCGATACCGCTAACGATAGTCACTGAGTAAGCATCAAATCTGTGAAGAATAAAAATTGGTCTCGAAGATCTGGATCGGTCTCTCATCGTAGAAATTCTTATGCGTGAGCCATCAGAAACGCTGACAATTGCACAAGCCCTAGTTCGGAAAGCCTCGGTTACCCCTGATGATCAAGGTTGCCAGCGCCTACTGAGTGATGCGCTTGAACCCTATGGATTTTCGGCTGAGCTTATGCAGTTTGGTGATGTCCAAAATCTCTGGTTAAGGCGTGGTACAACCGCGCCTTTATTTGTTTTTGCAGGCCATACGGATGTGGTTCCAACAGGGCCTGAAGAGAACTGGTCTTACCCTCCATTCGCGGGCGATGTCGTTGACGGCATGCTTCATGGCCGCGGCGCTGCGGACATGAAAGGCAGTCTCGCAGCGATGGTGACCGCCTGTAAACGTTTTGCTTCCGCTAATCCATCGCATAGAGGATCAATCGCGCTATTGATAACCAGCGACGAGGAAGGTCCCGCCATAAACGGCACGGTCCGAGTCATCGAAACCTTAATCGAGCGCGGTGAACAAATTGACTGGTGCGTTGTCGGTGAACCCACTAGCTCAAAGCAACTTGGCGATACCATCAAAAACGGACGGCGTGGATCACTCGGTGGAACCTTAACGGTGCATGGCATCCAGGGTCATGTCGCCTATCCTCACCTTGCCGATAATCCCTTGCATCGAATATCAGCGATCGTGAACACGCTGGCGGCAACTCACTGGGATGAGGGTAACGATTTTTTTCCGGCAACCTCTTTTCAGGTTTCAAATTTGAAAGGCGGCACGGGCGCCACCAATGTGATTCCCGGTCGTGCGAGCGCTCAATTCAACCTGCGATACTGTCCCGATAATAACGCCGAGGCGCTTAAGAAGCAGATTAACCAAATTTGCACCCAACATGCCGACAATCATGAGATCGACTGGAGCCCTATCGGGTTACCCTATCAAACATCGCCCGGAGAGCTATTAGAAGCCGTCCAATCTGCAACCGTAATGGTCACTGGTCGCTCGGCCAAACTCTCCACCGATGGCGGTACGTCTGATGGCCGCTTTATCGCACCGACTGGCGCTCAGGTAGTTGAATTGGGCCCATTAAATAAAACGATTCATCAGGTGAACGAAGCGGTAAATGCAAAAGATTTAGATGCACTCTCGGATATTTACGAGCAAACGCTGATGCGCCTACTCGCCTGAAGCCTCTCGTGTTTTTATCATTAACAAACCGTAATGCTGCGGTTATCTTGAGGTAATACAGATTGTCCTAACTTAGGCTGACTTGTTAAACAGCCTTCTAAGTGAGGACGTCCATGAAATTCCTACAACCCCTTGTCTTGCGCGCACAATCACCAGCAGCAGTTATTGTGCTCGCAGGAATTACCACCATAGGTGCAGCGGTTTATGCCGGCAAAGCAGTCACCGCTGTTCCTGAAGTCGCCCATACTAATATTATCCAACCGAGTCGAAGTTTTGCCGATCTAATCGAATCTGTTCGCCCGGCCGTCGTAAATATCTCCGCCAGATCTGTTCAATCTGTATCGCTCAGTCCTCGTGCTCAGTCAGAGTCGAATCCAGGTCACTCTCGGAAATTTGAATTTGGCGCGCATCCAGAAATGCGTCAGTTTATGGAGCGTTTTTTTGGCGAGCAGTCCCCTCAGATGCGGCCAGATCCACGGCAGAGTAACGCCTTGGGATCAGGTTTCATTATTGATGCCTCGGGCCTGGTCGTCACAAATCATCACGTTATTAAGGGTGCGGATGAAGTTGACGTTATCCTGGATGATGGCACCACCTTAAGAGCATCCGTGAAAGGTGTTGATCCTCAAACAGACCTCGCGCTCTTGGAAGTGACCTCAGATAAGCCGCTTCCCTACGTCAATCTAGGAGACTCTGACACCGCTCGAGTGGGGGACTGGGTTATCGCGATTGGAAATCCTTTTGGACTCGGCGGCACGAGCACCTCCGGCATTGTGTCGGCTCGAGGACGGGATTTACGGGATGGGCCCTATGTCGATTACATTCAAATCGACGCACCCATTAATCGAGGTAATTCAGGTGGTCCTTTGTTTAATGAGGTGGGAGAAGTCATTGGCATAAATACGGCTATCTTTTCGCCCAATGGCGGGAGCGTTGGGATTGGCTTTGCCATTCCCTCGTCGCAGGCAAAGTCGATTATTGAGCAGCTTGAGGAAACGGGTTCTGTAGCACGCGCATGGCTTGGGGTTGAAATTCAGCCGGTTACCAAGGGAATTGCAGAAGGCCTCGGCCTTGAAGATCAAACGGGCGCTCTGATATCCAAAATCACTCCAAATAGTCCAGCCGAGTCCAGCGGACTGCTTGCAGGAGATGTGATCATTCAGTTTGATGGCGAGGACATTAAAAAAATGCGCGACCTGCCGCGTTTGGTTGCTCAAGCTTCCCGTGAGAAAAACGCAGCAGTATCCGTTTGGCGAAACGGCGAGATTATTGAGATCCAGGCAAGTCTTGAAACCCTTGAAACGGTTGCTCAGGCAACAGAGCCCAAGAGCGATGAGCCCACCGAGGAGCCGCTTGGCCTTTACCTCTCGGACCGAGATCCAAAGACGGGCGAAGTTGTTGGAAACCAAACCACAGGAGTCCTTATCCACAAGGTAGATCCCCAAGGTGCTGCTGCGCGGCAGGGTTTAAAACGAGGCGACGTTATCCTCCAGGTCGGTCAGGAGACTGTGAACTCCCCTGCCGAGGCAATTGAGCAGGTCAAACGCTATCGTTCTGAGGATAAATCACGCCCCGTGGTTCTATTGGTTGAACGAGCCGGTAACCAGCGATTTGTCGCGGTTAAAACAGGTTGAGTTCATTCGTATTAACAACCGGGGTCACAAGCCCCGGTTGTTTATCGAAACTAACCCTTGCGGCGAGTGAAATCAGCAGTAACAATAATCCCATGCGGATTTTGTTAATTGAGGATGACCAGGACGTAGCCCGACATGTGTCCCGTGGCCTGAAGGAGTCAGGTCATATTGTTGATATTGCTGAAAACGGAATTGACGGGTTCTCGCTTGCCACCGAAGAGAATTATGATGTTTTGGTGATCGATCGAATGCTGCCGAGACTCGATGGTCTGACTCTTATTGAAAATCTACGCAGTCGCAACAAGCTGACGCCGGTGCTCATTCTGAGCGCGCTTGGGGAGCTTGAAGATCGCATTATTGGACTCCGAGCCGGTGGAGATGACTATCTCCCAAAACCCTTTGCTTTCGAAGAATTACTTGCACGGGTTGAAGCCTTGGGACGGCGGACTTTTCAGGGATCGGCAAATACGCATCTTAAGGTTGCAGAACTTGAAATGGATGTTCTCAGTCGAAAAGTTCAGCGAGCAGGACAAGCTATTAATCTTCAGCCACGGGAATTTCGGCTTCTTGAATATTTGATGCGTCATAGTGGTCAGGTGGTGACGCGAACCATGCTTCTTGAAAACGTCTGGGACTATCACTTCGATCCACAGACTAATGTCATTGATGTTCATGTGAGTCGATTGCGTTCCAAAATTGACCGCGACTTTGAGTACCCGCTGTTACAAACCGTCCGTGGGGCTGGATATATGCTTTGTGATTCAGAATAAATTTATCGCCAGCTCAACGTTTCGGCTGGCGTTACTCTATGTCACGCTTTTTGCGGCCTCCGTTCTTCTCCTCTTTAGCTTTATCTATTGGTCAAGCGTCCGGTACATGGCGGCACAATCTGATGCGGGTATTCAGACCGAGATTCAGACGCTCTCCGACCGATACGAACGCGCGGGTATGCCAGGTCTGCGTCGCTTGATTCTTGATCGCATCACCCGACAACAGCCAACCGGATCATCTCTTTATATTTTGACCGACCCAACGGGTCGGCATGTCGTCGGAAATATAAGCCGGTGGCCAACCGTCGAACCCGAAGACGGCTGGCTTAATTTCAGGCTTGAAACCCGGGACCGGGATAATCCAGAAACCCACCCTGCGCGGGCCAAAAAATTCCAACTCAGTGGTGGTTTTCGACTGTTGGTCGGAGAGGATATTCAGGAACTCAAAGCGGCGCAGCGCCAGATTATTATTGCGCTAGGCTGGGGTGTGGTCCTAACGCTCGTTCTGGGATTAGCCGGTGGATTCTTTATGAGTCGGCGTATGCTGACTCGTCTCGAAACGATTAACCAGACTAGCCAAAATATTATCGACGGTGATCTCAAATCCCGAGTTCCGGTAAGCGCTCGTGGAGATGAGTTTGATCGACTGGCTATTAACCTTAATCAGATGCTCGACCAGATTCAGGAATTAATGGAGAGTATTAAACAAGTCAGTGATAACATCGCTCATGACCTTAAGACGCCCCTCTTTCGTCTCCGACAACACTTAGAGAGCCTTTCAAAACTCTCTGAAATTAGCCCAGAACATACGCAAGCGCTCGTGCAGTCTCTCAGTGAGGCGGATCGCCTACTGGGACTTTTCAACGCACTTCTAAGAATTGCCCGTATCGAGTCAGAAGCGGTAAAAAAAGCGTTACAGCCCGTCAAGCTTGCAGATTTGGCGAGAGATCTTGCGGAACTCTATGAGCCGCTCGCTGAAGAAAAGCATCAAGCGCTTGACGTCGTGATACAACAATCGCCAACGGTGATCGGCGATCAGGATATGCTTTTTCAAGCGCTAGCCAATATTTTGGATAACGCGATAAAGTACACTCCCGTTAACGGCGCCATACAAGTGACAGTCGCAGACGATGATAACCAGGCCGTAATTTATATCTGTGACAACGGGCCCGGCATCCAAGCAGATGATCATGAGAAAGTATTTCAGCGCTTTGTCCGGCTCGATCATAGTCGATCAAAACCTGGAAACGGTCTCGGTCTAAGTTTGGCTCGAGCGCTTTTGCACTTGCATGATGCAACAGTTGAGCTCAGCAGTAATCATCCAGGACTTTGCGTCAAAGTTGAAATGCCCATTAATAAATAAAGGCATCCTCTCTATTCAACAGTCTGGCAAGTGAATACTTACATCGGAAAGACCTAAGCCAGCAGAGGTTAGTTTCTACTCCGGCTGAGACACGGCTTTTCGGATCGTTTCTGCCGTCTGTCCAAAAAGGACATTACCGGCGCTCTGAGTGACTGCCTGACCCTTGTTGACCTGGCTTGCCTCTTGGTAGGCTGCCACGACTGCCTCCCGTTGGCTGATGGCGAAAAACCACCGACTGACCTCCGGGAAATCTGCAAGCGAGACCTTGTGACGCTCGTAACGCGCAACCCACGGATAACAGGCCATGTCCGCAATCGTGTAGTCATCGCAAATAAATTCGCGGTTGGCTAATCGCGCATCTAAAACAGCGTAAAGCCGAGAAGCTTCCTGATCATATCTTTGGATGGCATACGGTACTTGTTCGGGCGCATAAGCGTTGAAATGATGATTCTGCCCCAACATGGGGCCAAGGCCCGCCATTTGCCACATTAACCACTCGAGAACCGCTACTCGCTTTCGCTGTTCATTTGGCAAAAAACAACCCGCCTTCTCCGCAAGATAAATCAGGATAGCGCCCGACTCAAAGACCGAAACAGGCTCGCCGCCCCCTGTAGGAGCATGATCGATAATGGCGGGAATTCGACCGTTCAGGGAGATTTTTAGGAAATCAGCTGAGAACTGCTCTCCTGCATTGATATTCACTTCGGTCAAGCGGTAATCCAAACCAGACTCTCGGAGAAATAATAACGGCTTCATCCCGTTTGGGGTTGGCCAGAAAAATAGTTCGATCATATCTTTTAGCTTTAAAAGGTTTAATTTCAATCAGAAAATATCTTGTTAACCTGACTAAATCTAGAACCTCCCTCAAAAGTCACTGTTATCTATATTGGGTCGAGAATAGCAAACTTCGGTATACTTCGCGCACGTAAAAAATAACGGACCCGGTTTCGCGTGTGACAAAAGAAGAACATATAGAGATGGAAGGCACGGTTCTAGAGAACTTGCCCAATACCCAATTCCGAGTAGAGTTGGATAACGGACATATTGTGATCGCCCATATCTCAGGCAAAATGCGAAAGAACTACATTAGGATTCTTCGTGGGGATAAAGTCACGGTGCAGTTGACGCCTTATGACTTAAGTAAAGGCCGCATTACTTATCGAGCGCGTTAGTCAAAAAAAACCCCCGACATTTTTCGGGGGCTTTATCAACACGGTTTCAAATCGCATTATTTTATTTTTGCTTCCTTGTAAGCCACATGCTTTCGCACAACAGGGTCATATTTTTTGGTTTCCATTTTCTCTGGCTGGGTTCTTTTGTTTTTTGTCGTCGTGTAGTAATGCCCTGTTCCCGCAGACGATACGAGTTTAATTTTGTCTCTCATATTAGGTATCCTCTCTTTCCAATCAGTGCAAACTAAATTTTAGTACCGCGACTACGCAAGTCGGCGAGCACGACGTCAATGCCTTTCTTATCTATAATACGAAGGCCTTGGTGTGAAATCCTCAGACGCACCCACCGGTTTTCACTCTCCACCCAAAACCGCTTGTTGTGGAGATTAGGCTTGAAAACGCGCTTGGTCTTGTTGTTGGCGTGCGAGACGTTATTTCCCGACATCACCCGCTTTCCTGTTATTTGGCACTCTCTTGCCATCACTGCAACCCTGAATAAGAACTTTGTTAAGGTCGCGTTTTATACCAGATTTTTGGTATTTTTCCTAGGGTTTCAAATTTCTCAATCATTTTACGCCCTGAAAACCGATTTCCTCTATTCCGAGCGTGCCGTTAGACTTCGATCATGATGCCTTTTCCCGCCGGCCAACACATTCTGCTCGGAATTACCGGGGGCGTTGCTGCCTACAAATCAGCAGACCTCGTTCGTCGCCTTTCGAGCCAGGGCGCTGAGATTCAGGTTGTAATGACTGAGGCAGCCAAAGCATTCATCTCCCCGCTCACGTTGCAGGCGCTAAGTGGTCGCCCTGTCCGAGACACACTACTGGACACTGAAGCCGAATCAGGCATGGGACATATTGATTTAGGCCGATGGGCGGACACCTTGCTTGTGGCGCCTGCGAGCGCTGATTTCATCGCCAAATTAGCCGGTGGCTTGGCTTCAGATCTTCTGACCACAGTCTGTCTTGCAACCGCCGCGCCAGTGGTAATTGCGCCCGCCATGAATCAAGCAATGTGGCTAAAGCCCGCAACCCAACGCAACATTCAAACACTTGCTGCTGACGGGGTTCACCTGATCGGTCCCGACTCGGGCGAACAAGCCTGCGGCGACATTGGGCCCGGACGGATGCTTGAGACCTGGGACATTATTTCCGAGCTTGAAAGCTTGAACGTAAAAAAATCTTTAGCCGGCATTAAGGTCACCGTGACGGCCGGACCTACCTGGGAAGCGCTTGATCCGGTACGCGGTCTTTCTAACCATAGCTCTGGAAAAATGGGTTACGCCGTCGCTGAAGCCGCATTAAAAGCCGGAGCCGAAGTGAATTTAATTAGTGGACCGACGACATTAAGCCCACCAAGAGATGTGGTGCTTCATCATGTACGCTCAGCCGATGAAATGCTGAACGCTGTAAAGCGCGTAGCAACAGATTGTGATATTTTCATTGGCGTTGCTGCCGTCGCGGATTACCGACCCTCTCAGATCGAAATGTCGAAAATCAAAAAGGACGCTAAGCACGTCACCCTTGAGCTCATCAGAAATCCGGATATTCTGTCCTGGGTCACGTCACAGGAAACCAAACCTTTCACCGTGGGGTTTGCCGCAGAAACCGATAACCCTTTAGAACATGCCCGACAGAAACTAGAAAAAAAATCACTCGATATCATTGCCGTGAATCATGTGAGCGCGGATCATAGCCCTTTTGGCAGCGATGAAAATCAACTCGTTGTGATTACCCCTGACGAAGACATTGACCTTGGACGACACCCAAAAACTCGGCTTGCATCGACGTTGATCGACACCATTTCAAAAAAATTTCATGAATCCTATAAAACTTAAGATTGTTGATACCCGTCTGGGAAATGAATTCCCCTTCCCTTCCTATGCAACGTCGGGATCAGCCGGTATTGATCTCGTCGCCTGTCTTGAGGACCCGATTACAATTTCGCCGGGCGGGTGTGAACTGATTCCCAGTGGGATCGCAATTCATATCGATGATTCATCATTGGCAGCCGTTCTGCTTCCCCGCTCAGGCATGGGGCATAAGCATGGCATTGTTTTGGGAAATCTTGTTGGCCTAATTGATAGCGACTACCAAGGTCAGATAATGATTTCGTGCTGGAATCGAGGGAACAAGGTTTTCGAGATCTCTCCGGGAGATCGTGTCGCCCAAATGGTGATCGTTCCTGTTGTGCAGTGCCAGTTTCAGGTCGTTGATGATTTTATGGAGACCGACCGGGGAACCGGTGGGTTTGGCCATACGGGGACCCAGTAACAAACCCGTCCTTCTGACGGATCAAAACGATCGAGAGTGATTTCGCGCGTCAAATACAGGCTAAGCACTCGAGCATCAACGGTCAATACGCTATAATCCGCGTAGCATTTTCTCAAATCTCATAATTTTCACTCACCGGTTCTAAACTTTACCGAATGAGCAATAAGTCTGGTTCGGAATGGCGTCATTCCCTTGATTCTTTATCGGGGGAGAGTCGTGCCTATCTTGAAGACATATACGAGCAGTTTTTATCAGACCCCAACAGCGTCTCCGCTGAATGGCAGTCTTTTTTTGCTGATATACCTTCCCTTTCCGATTACCGATCAGGCGAGATTAGCAACGGTCGATCATCCACTGATCAAACCGGTCAGGAACGCAAGCAAGGAGCAGTCTTACGACTTATCAGTGCTTATCGAACGCGCGGCCACAGCGCCGCTGATCTTGATCCACTAGGGATTATCAAGCCGGAAATTCCGGAAGACTTCTCTCTTGATTTTCAGGGTCTAGAAAAAAGTGACCTCTCAAAAAATTTTGATTCAGGATCGCTCGCGTTTGGAAAACCCAGATTAACGCTTACGGAAATACGTCAACTTTGTGAGGCGGTCTACTGCGGTCCTTTAGGAGTGGAGTATATGCATATTACTAACACTCAGGAAAAGCGTTGGTTGCAGGAACGACTTGAAACAAGCCCCGTTCGGCCTAAAGAAAAGGGCGAACTTCGTAAACATGTTCTCCAGCGATTAACCGCAGCCGAAGGGCTCGAGCGATATCTGCATAAACGATTTGTAGGTCAGAAACGATTTTCACTTGAGGGTGGTGAGACACTAATCCCCGCGCTTCAAGAGTTAATTCAACAGTGTGGCCAGCAGGGAGTGCGGGAGATCGTCATTGGAATGGCGCATCGCGGTCGCCTCAATGTACTGGTCAATATCCTAGGGAAATCACCAGAAGATCTGTTTAGTGAGTTTGAAGGTAAAGTTGACGAGATCGGTAGTGATTTAAATACGGGTGACGTCAAATATCACCAAGGCTTTTCTGCTGATATCGATACACCCGGTGGAGTCGTACATGTTGCTTTAGCGTTTAATCCCTCGCACCTTGAAATTATTGATCCGGTTGTGGAGGGCTCGGTTCGCGCACGACAAGATCGTCGTGGCGATCACGAAAAAGACGAAGTCATCCCCATTCTGATCCATGGAGACGCCGCTTTTGCGGGACAAGGCGTTGTTATGGAGACCCTGAATATGTCCAACACCCGGGGCTTTTCCACGGGTGGGACTATCCACCTGATTATTAATAATCAAATTGGATTTACAACCCGAAATCCTTTAGACGCTCGCTCAACACCTTACTGCACCGAGATTGCGAAAATGGTGCAGGCCCCCATCTTCCATGTTAATGGCGATGATCCAGACGCGGTCTTGTTCGCGATGAAAGTCGCCTATGACTTTAGAATGGCTTTTCATAAAGACGTCGTCGTCGACATTATTTGTTATCGACGACTAGGCCATAACGAAGCAGATGAGCCTTCAATAACGCAACCTTCCATGTATCGAGTGATTCGGGATATGCCCACCACGCGACAACGATATGCCCAGCGACTCGTTGACGAGCGCGTCATATCCGATTCGGACGCCGACGCGCTTGTGACCCAGTATCGTGACGCAATGGACGATGGGCGCGTCGTTAATCCGCCAGCACGGGACCCGGATGAGTCGCTCTTTCTCGTCGACTGGATGCCTTATCTCGGCGTGAACTGGACTGAATCTGTCAAAACCAGCATTACCCCTGATCGCATCTTTTCACTCAACGAAAGGCTAATCACTCTCCCTGAGGGCTTTGAGCCGCACTCTCGCGTCGCTCGAATACTGGCCGACCGCAACAAAATGGCACATGGTGAGCTACCGATGGATTGGGGCTTTGCAGAGACTCTTGCATACGCCTCTTTAATCGAAGATGGCTATTCAGTTCGACTGTCGGGTCAGGACGCCGGTAGAGGAACATTTTCGCACCGCCATGCTGTTCTCAAAAATCAAGCACGTCGACAGCCTTACGTCCCGCTAAGAGAGATTGGCAGTGATCCTTCGAAATTCCTCGTTATTGACTCTTTATTATCGGAAGAAGCCGTTCTTGGTTTTGAATATGGTTATGCAACAACTGAGCCGCGCACACTAACGATCTGGGAGGCTCAGTTTGGAGATTTTGCCAATGGCGCGCAGGTCGTAATCGATCAATTTATAAGCAGTGGTGAAGCAAAATGGCAGCGATTATGCGGTCTTACGCTGCTACTCCCGCATGGTTTGGAGGGACAAGGCCCCGAGCATTCGTCCGCCAGACTTGAAAGATTTTTACAGTTGTGCGGCGACGATAATATGCAGGTTTGTGTGCCCACCACGCCAGCCCAATTCTTTCATTTGCTTCGTCGTCAGATGATCAGGCCTCTGCGTCGCCCACTCATCGTCATGACCCCTAAGAGCCTTTTACGACATCGGCAATCTGTATCAGATGTATCAGAATTATCAAGCAGTGGATTCTTAAATGTAATTGATGACCCCCAGATTGAGAATCGCAAGGCAGTCACACGAATTGTCCTTTGCAGTGGCAAGGTGTACTTCAGTCTTATCGGCGCACGGGCAAAATCTGATGACGCTAAAACAGCCATCATCAGGATTGAGCAGTTGTACCCCTTCCCGCAGGATCAACTGGAATCGATATTGAAAGAATACCCAAAATGCAAAACAGTGGTTTGGTGTCAAGAAGAGGCTCGAAATCAGGGCTCCTGGCACCGTATTCAGAATCAACTGAGTCGCGCCATTAACAAGGATCAACAACTGGTGTATGTGAGTCGAGAGCCATCTGCCTCGCCCGCGGTTGGCTCCCACCAAAAGCACGTCGAGCAGCAGGAACAGTTGGTAAAAGAAGCGCTAGACGATGACTTTTCCCCCAATTTGAAAGCGGTAGGAGAATAATCCGTGTCGGTCGAAATCAAAGTACCCTTGCTGCCTGAATCTGTCCCTGACGCCACCATGCTTCGATGGCATGTTAAAAAAGGCCAGCAAGTCAGGCGTGATGAAAATCTAGTAGACATCGAGACTGAAAAAGTCGTTCTCGAAGTGCCTGCACCGCAAGACGGCGTGGTCTCGGAGATTCTCTATGTTGAAGGTGACACGGTCTTGGCAAATGACGTCATTGCAATCTTTGATGATAGCGGAACAGCAGTCGAGACTTCCTCTGAAACGGTCCCTACCGACAACCCTGATGCAAAGTTGGCGGCACTCGATGCAGTCGAAACGACGACATCAAAAAATCACCCGGAGAAACCGGAGACCCGTCTTTTGGACGAATCGCGAGAATCGTCATCAACCGGATCAGCCGGTCCGGCGGCAAAACACGCAGCGGCCGAAACCGGGGTTGATCTGGCCCAAGTTTCTGGAACTGGTCCGAGGGGTCGAATCCTTAAGCAAGATGTTCTCGAGCAAAGCCGGACCTCAAATGAACTGCCGTCACTCAGCCAAGAACGTGAACCGCGCCGCGAGCCGATGTCGCGACTTCGCAGAACGATCGCGGGAAGACTCGTCAATGCCCAGCATGAGGCCGCCATCCTTACGACATTCAATGAAGTTGATCTTCATGAAATAAAAGCGATTCGCGCACGGTACAAAGAGACTTTTGAGAAAACGCACGGCGCGCGTCTCGGGTTTATGTCGTTTTTTGTAAAAGCGTGCGTGGAAGCCCTGAAACGCTATCCAATAATTAATGCGTCGGTTGATGAAAACGATATCCTGTTTCATGATTACTACGATATCGGTATCGCTGTCTCCTCCCCACGCGGATTGGTTGTTCCCGTATTGCGAGACGCACAAAAACTCGGCTTAGCGGAGATTGAGCTCGCAATTGCAGATTTTGGTGATCGTGCGCGCAATGGAAACCTCGGGATGGATGATCTCACAGGTGGGACGTTTACGATTACAAACGGCGGTGTGTTTGGATCAATGCTCTCAACGCCCATTCTGAATCCGCCACAAAGCGCGATTCTCGGGATGCATAAAATTCAGGATCGACCTGTTGCGCTAAGTGGGGAAGTTGTTATCCGTCCCATGATGTACATTGCGCTTTCCTATGATCATCGAATCATCGACGGCGCCGACGCGGTTTCTTTTCTGGTTGCGATTAAAGAAACACTTGAAGATCCTGCCCGACTACTTCTCGAACTCTAGCTTTCAAGTTATCAATCCCCTGCGAGCCGATTCAAACCCGCCTTTACTATCATTGCCATGACAGAGAACGAATTTGATGTTGTCATCATCGGTGCGGGGCCCGGGGGTTATGTCGCCGCGATTCGGTGTGCGCAATTAGGACTGAAGACCGCGTGCGTCGACCGATGGGTAACCAGTAACAACACAGCCTCTCCAGGTGGCACCTGCCTGAACGTCGGATGCATTCCTTCAAAAGCGCTGCTTGAGTCTTCGGAACGTTATGAGCAGATGCAACTGCATGCTTCAGATCACGGTATTGATGTAACTGGAATCTCAATAGACGTACCAAAAATGCAAGCGCGCAAAGACAAAGTTGTTAGAGACCTTACCTGTGGAATCACCGCACTGTTCAAGTCGAATAAAGTAACCTTCATAAGCGGTCGCGGCGTACTCACCAACCAGGGTCGGGTGGACGTCACGCTTAATGATGGATCCATGCAAAACCTCCATAGTGAACATGTCATTCTTGCGAGCGGTTCAACACCAATTTCTCTTCCCGGCATTGAGGTGAATGACAAAACTATCTTTGATTCCAGCGGCGCACTTGAATTCCAGAGCGTGCCCAAGACGCTGGGCATCATTGGTGCAGGTGTCATTGGACTCGAACTCGGCAGCGTGTGGCGGCGTCTGGGCTCATCAGTTGTAATTCTTGAAGCGCAAGAATCCCTACTCCCAACTGCTGATCCAATGATTGCCCGTGAGGCCAAAAAACAGTTCACCCAACAAGGTTTGGATATTCGTCTAAGTTGTAAAGTGAACAAAGTGCAGTCAAGTCAAAGCGGATGCGTCGTTGAATATCAATCGTCCGAAGGTCAACAGAAATTGGAGGTTGAGCGACTGATCGTCGCCGTGGGACGACGCCCGTATAGTGATAGCCTGATTGGACCCGAGTGCGGTCTAAAACCGAATGATCGAGGACTCATTGACGTCGACGACAAATGCGAGAGTGCGTTACCTGGTGTTTGGGCCATTGGCGACCTCGTGCGTGGACCTATGCTTGCTCACAAAGCTTCTGAAGAGGGCATCGCAGTTGCCGAGCAAATAGCGACCGGAATAAGTCATGTGGACCTGAATATCATTCCCTGGGTGATCTACTCTCACCCCGAGATCGCATGGGTCGGCGCGACAGAACCAGAACTCAAGGCATCTAGCGCTGAGTACACCTCCGGTATCTTCCCCTTTGCAGCATCAGGTCGCGCTCAGGCCGTTGGCGCTACCGCCGGATTTATCAAGATACTCGCTGATCACAACACTGATCGCATTCTGGGAGTCCACCTCATTGGAAAGCAGGCCTCGGAAATGGTCAATGAGGCGGTCTTCGCAATGTCGATGGAAGCCACAGCGGAAGATCTTGCTCGAACTGTTCATGCCCATCCCACGCTAGGAGAGGCCCTGCATGAAGCAGCCCTTGCCTCCGACGGACGGGCAATTCATAAAGCCAATAGATAACCCCCTCCCAGCGTCGGGTAACCGGCACAAAGAAAAGCAGTTTTATGTTAGAATCCGGCCTCGCTTGACAGGCTTATCGGCGCAAGTGACGCGTATCTTTCGCGCAACTTAATCTCCCAGCTCCGGCCGTTTTAGACTCATGAAAAAAGCTGAACCTATACTTAATACCGAAGATTTCCCTCATCTTTGCTATAACGTCGTCACCATTGAAAAAGCGGAGCTTCCAAGTGGCGGATCTGACGGCACGTGCTACCGGTACGTCGTCGCCAATTCTGTCTCGTCAGTCACTGGATATCGCCAAGGCACAAAGCGTGAAGTATCACAATATTGCGTTACCCTCATCGAAGACCTGAACCTGCGGACAATTCCAAAGAAAAAAGCCTGACGCAGGTTTTATTAAGCTGAAATCCCAATCAGCGCCCTTTCAACTTCTGTGACCGTATTCGCCGTCTTCTGAGACGATACCATGGGACCATCAGTTGAACCAATTACGCTGACCCGGTTAGCGCTCATCCTAATTCCCGTTTTGGTCGTCGTTGCGATACAGTGGCGATGGTCTTTATCGGGCCGAACCTCAATTTATGGTTTGGCAAGAATGGTTGCACAGCTGCTAGTCGTGGGCTACGTATTAATCTTTCTTTTTGATTCCGATCAGCCCCTGCTTGTTCTGACGATCCTCGCCGTCATGATTGCTACAGCAAGCTGGATTGCGCTTCGACCGCTTAGATCCAAAATTAAATCTCTCTACCTGATGTCAATCGGGGCAATCTCAGTCGGAAGTCTCCCCGTTCTTCTTATCTCAACCCAATTGGTTATCCAGGTAGAACCCTGGTTCGAACCCCGATACCTGATCCCACTGGCAGGCATGATTTTTTCAAACGCGATGAACTCGGTAAGCATCGCAGCAGAACGCTTCGAGACTGAACTAGACCGAAATTCGACGCCTATCCA
The DNA here is from genome assembly GCA_018672825.1 of Pseudomonadota bacterium. Lineage (GTDB taxonomy): Bacteria > Pseudomonadota > Gammaproteobacteria > Arenicellales > UBA868 > UBA868. The sequence goes on from JABHUE010000086.1 coordinate 41,333, forward strand.
AGCGCGAAATATCGCCATGAACGCGGCCATGATTCCTTTAGTCAACTCGTTATTCGCGGTGGGCATTGTCTCTCTTCCCGGAATGATGACAGGACAGGTGTTGTCCGGCATTTCACCCCTGATTGCCGCTCGTTATCAGATTCTTGTCATGTGTATGTTGTTTAGTGCATCAGGAATATCGGCTGCCTGCTACTTAAATTTGCTCACAAGACGAAAGATAAGTACTCCCTAAGAGGATCGATCAAACAACTGCAAAACAAGCGCGATGAGTAATATTCCACCGCCGACTAACGTTGCCCCGGTTGGAACCTCATTGAACGCAATCAAAACCCATATCGGAGCCAAAACCGGTTCACCTAAAGAAAATAGTGTCAATTGGACCGCGGGCACCGTTTGAGCCGCGAGCGCAAAGAGCACGCTACCCAGCCCGAGTTGCACTACTCCAAGCGCAGAGCACCATAAGGCCTCCGCTAACGGTATTAACAGTCCAACCCCTGTCGCAAAACTCATTCCACAGCTAATGAGAGTCCCCACAAACCCGCCACACAACACGGCGGGGGTCATATCTAAATTTTTCCCAATCCGAAGACTGACGGCATAGGCACCAAAAAACATGATGCCCAGAATGGCAACGGAAACGCCAAATATGTCCCCCACCTGAAGCCGCCCACCCACCATAATGGCAATACCCACAAACGCGAGGCCAATGCTAATCCAGCCGCGCTTATGGGTTCGCTCTTGAAGGATAATGTTTGCAAGCAGAGCTGCAAAAACGGGAGCCGCTGCCATGACAAAAACGGCAACCGCTACTGTTGTGTACTTCAGTGCCACAACATTGCAAAGCATAGCCCCGCTTAACAAGCACCCCGCAAAAAATCCTTTCTTTCCACTTTTTCTGATGACAGACAGTCCTGACCGTCGATATCTCAGCAGAATCACAAGGCCGACGAAAAGAGTCAGTGCACCACAGCGATAGAAGTTAATCTGCCACTCGGTTGCAACGCTGAGAGATTTCACGACCACCCCTGCTAGACTCCAAAAAACCGGAGCCAGGATGGCAAAAAGATAATGATGTTTCAACCCTCACTCCTAAGCTGTAATCTTGATTCCTAAGGTTTAAAAAAATTTCAAAAAAGAAAGATTATGTCCAAACGCATTAAATGGTATTTCGACTTCATATCGCCTTTTTCATATTTACAACTGAAAAAGCTTGAGCAAGTAAAACACCCTCTCGAAATCGAGATGATTCCTGTCTTGTTTGCAGGATTACTAAAAAAGTGGGGGCATAAAGGGCCAGCTGAACTAGAGCCCAAACGCCTTGATACTTATAAATTCTGTCAGTGGTATGCAGATACCCATGATATTCCATTTCAGGTGCCCCAAGCACATCCGTTTAACCCGCTTTCGTACTTGAGATTATGCATCGCCCTCGGTAGCACCCCGGGGAATATCCACGATATTTTTAACTTTCTTTGGGGCGAATGTCCTCCCGCTCATCAGGCGGAAGCGATTCAGGGTTTAGCTAAACGTCTCGGCGTTACCCATCTGGATCAACTTCTTTCAGATCCTAAGGTTAAAACGGAATTAATAAGCAATACCGAAAGCGCAATTAAAGACGGGGTATACGGCGTACCTACGTTCGTTATCAACAAACAACGATTCTGGGGCCTCGATCAGATGGATATGATGCTCGATTTTCTAGAACGCGGAATGATGATCGATGCAGGAGAATACGCGCGACTGACGAAACTGCCATACGGTATACGGCGCTCCTAAAAATATGAACTCATCGGGCGGCTACGAGTGATGCCGTAGATATCACTTAGAAATTGGCGCGCCCGGAGAGATTCGAACTCCCGACCTCATGGTTCGTAGCCATGCACTCTATCCAACTGAGCTACGGGCGCTTCCGTTTACGATTTTACCACGCGACGCTGGAACTGATGCGGAATCAAATGGCGGAGAGGGAGGGATTCGAACCCTCGATGGAGCTACTAACCCCATACTCCCTTAGCAGGGGAGCGCCTTCAGCCGCTCGGCCACCTCTCCGTTTAAATTGAAACTTTCGTTTTGGGACTTTTATTCCGGATCCTGCACCTCGGTCGTATCTGCTTCCGGCTTCAATCGGTTCAGAATTTCTTTACGATTAACGACAACATTGCGGGGTGCGTTAACCCCGACCCTGACCTGACCGCCCCGAACCTCGAGCACGGTGACCTCGATGTTATCACCAATAGATAACGTTTCCCCCACTTTCCTAGTCAGAATAAGCACTCAAATATGTTCCTTTGCCTCGCGCTGCGGTTTAAGTACAAGACGATCGCCATATTTTTATCGAAGAATAATATTTTACACCACCGCAATGACTTGAATCATTCTCCCCCAAGGTGCCCCAGACTTTCCTCAGTAGGATCGGAGTCAAGTCCAAATGCCTTATGCAGCGTTCGAACGGCAAGCTCCAGATACTTGTCGTTCACGCCAATCGAGATTTTAATTTCCGAGGTCGAGATTAACTCGATGTTGATCCCTTCTCGAGCTAACGCTTCAAACATCTTCGCTGCAATTCCGGAATGGGAGCGCATGCCAACCCCAACAATCGCAATCTTGGCTAAGGTATCGTCACCCGCCACCTCGCGGGCCGCCAAATTTTCTGAAATCTCCTCAAGAAGCTTCTTTGCTAACGGGTATTCGCCACGATTAACGGTAAACGTGAGATCCGTGGTGCCATCTTGGGCAACATTCTGGATAATCATATCGATATTCAGGTGCGCCTCAGAGAGCGGACCAAAAATCTGTGATGCGATCCCGGGTTCATCCGGAACCCCGCGAATGGTCAGTTTGGCTTCGTCCCGGTTATAGGCAATGCCAGCAATCAGCGGCTCTTCCATATCCCTTACCTCATGTGTAATCAATGTGCCTGGTCCATCCTCAAAAGAGGATAAAACCCTTAAAGGAACTCGATATTTTCCAGCAAACTCGACCGATCGGGTTTGCAAGACTTTAGCGCCCTGGCTCGCAAGCTCCAGCATCTCTTCAACCGTAATCTGATCCAGTCGTCTTGCCTCAGGGACAATCCGGGGGTCAGTGGTATAGACGCCATCAACATCCGTAAAAATTCTGCACTCATCAGCCTTAAGCGCTGCCGCCATCGCAACCGCGGTGGTATCCGAGCCGCCCCGGCCTAACGTCGTGATATTCCCGCTTTCGTCCGCACCCTGAAAACCTGCAATCACAACGATCCGACCCTGCTCCAGATCCTCTCGAACTTTGGCGTCGTCAATACCAAGAATCCGAGCTTTACCATGAACGTTATCGGTGAGAATTCGCACCTGACTGCCCGTGTACGAGCGAGCCTCAACCTCAAGCTTATTTAGCGCCATTGACAATAGCGCGATAGTGACCTGTTCGCCCGTTGAAACGAGGACGTCCATCTCTCGGGCTTCCGAATCCGGATTGATCTCATTGGCTAATGCAATGAGACGGTTGGTCTCGCCCGACATTGCGGAAACCACAACAACTAATCGCTCACCCTTCTGATGACTCGCCGCGACCCGCGCTGCTACCGCATTGATTCGCTCGACAGATCCTACAGAGGTGCCACCGTATTTTTCAACTACCAAAAACATATTTTTTCAAATTTTTGAAGGTCGTGCATTAGACCTTTTTAAAGTCAATGAGTAAAGTCGGGCTAATATCAGATGTCACGATTGTGACGAAATCCATTCCTGAGCTGCTGCAAGCGCATCATCAATTGCGCCAACATCAGGACCGCCTCCTTGCGCTGAATCAGGCCGGCCGCCGCCCTTTCCTCCGACCATCGCTGCTAATGCGCTAACGAGTTTTCCTGCGTTATAACGATCAACCAGATCCTTGCTAACGCTCACCAGCAACGATGCCTTTCCGTCTTTTGCGCCACCGATCACAATGATCCCAGAGGTCACTCGATCACGCAGTCGATCGAGAATGGTGCGCAGACCTTTAATCTCCGTATCGTCATAACGCTTGATCAGCAACTTGACGCCATTAACATCAACTGCCTCGGCGACAGGATCTTGCCCGGACCCGCCGGTTGCGAGCTGGCCCTGAAGTTGCTCTATTTTCCGTTCCAGCTCTCGAACCCGTCCCACCAAAGAAACCGCGCGATCTTCAACGTCAGAGCGCCCCGTTTTAAGAAGCGTTGAGATCCGCGACAACGTGTCACTTTCGTTAACGCCGTACATCCGAGCGGCTTCACCTGTCAGCGCTTCGAGTCGTCGCACGCCAGCGGCGATACCGCTCTCGGCAATCAACCGAAACGCACCGATATCTCCTGTCCGACTAACGTGCGTGCCGCCGCAAAGTTCCAGAGAGAATTCACCCATGCCCACAACTCTGACATCATCCTCATATCGCTCACCAAACAACGCAGCGGCTCCTTCTTCACGAGCATCATCGATATTCATCACCCGAGTGTTCACGTCACTATTGATCCGAATCTGGTGATTTACGATTCCCTCGATTTTGTCGATATCCGCGGATGAGACCGCCTCACCATGAGAGAAGTCAAACCGCAGGTGCTCTGCATTGACCATTGAGCCTTTCTGCTGCACATGGTCCCCCAGAACCTCGCGAAGTGCAGAATGAAGTAAATGAGTTGCCGAGTGATTTGCCGCTGTCGCCAAGCGATTGCTGCTATCCACAACACACTCTGCTGAATCGCCGAGCTTGGGCGCGCCGGAGACCACGCGACCAAAATGAGCGATAACTTTGTGAGCAAGATATCGGACATCGGTTACCTGAAATTCTCCGCCCGACCAGGAGATGCGGCCAAGATCCCCGACCTGGCCCCCGCTTTCTGCATAGAACGGCGTCTCATCCAGCACGATTAAGCCCTCGGCATCGGTCGCGAGAAAATCAACCTCAATGTCGTTGGACACCAAAGCCAGAATCTTAGATCCACCGTTTAGACTTTCATATCCGGTAAATGGTGTGCGCTCGTCAATCGCAACACTCGCGATGCCGTCCATCTGGAACTGGCTCGCCGCGCGGGCACGCTCACGCTGTGCCTCCATTGCCTGCTCAAAACCTGGCATGTCGACGCTAAGTCCACGCTCTCGAGCATAGTCTGCCGTTAAGTCAGCGGGAAACCCGAAGGTATCGTAGAGTCTAAAAGCAAGATCGCCTGGAATAATCTTGCCCGACAAATCCTCAAGCTCGTGCTCAAGAATCCGGATTCCCTGCACCAGCGTCTGAGCAAATCGCTCACCCTCTAAAGCCAAGGCCTCTTGAACGCGGGCTTCTGCCTCGACCAATTCGGGGCAAGCCTCGCCCATCTCGGCAATCAGCGGCGCCACCAACTTATGCATGAACGGCTCGGTTGCACCGACCTGATAACCATGGCGAATCGCGCGCCGGATAATTCGCCGCAAAACATACCCACGACCCTCATTTGAGGGGAGGACGCCATCTGTGATTAAAAAAGCGCTTGAGCGGATGTGATCCGCGATGACACGTAGAGAGGTCTGATTCAGATCCTTGCAACCCGTAACCTCTCCCGCTGCTTTGATGAGTGCCACAAATAAATCGGTTTCATAGTTGCTGTGTACGCCTTGGAGGACTGCTGCTAACCGCTCAAGTCCCATTCCGGTATCGACAGAAGGTCGAGGCAGAGGCGTGTCGATACCACCCGCATCCCGATTGAACTGCATAAAGACGAGATTCCAAATCTCGACGTAACGATCACCATCCGCCTCGGGGGTTCCCGGCGGACCACCGGCGACTTCTGGCCCGTGATCATAGAAGATCTCGCTACAAGGTCCACACGGACCGGTATCACCCATGGACCAGAAATTATCACTCGCGCCGATTCGGGCAAACCGTTCCTGTGGCACACCGATCTCGTTCAACCAGATATCCGCTGCTTCGTCGTCTTCCTCATAGACCGTCACCCACAGTTTTTCAGGCGACAGTCCATACCCCTCAGTCAACAACGTCCAGGCATGCTGGATCGCTTCGCGTTTAAAGTAATCGCCAAAACTAAAATTACCCAACATCTCAAAAAACGTATGATGCCGTGCCGTGTAGCCGACGTTATCGAGGTCGTTATGTTTGCCTCCCGCTCGAACGCACCGTTGCGCTGTGACCGCCCGGTTATAAGATCGTTTCTCATGACCCAGAAATACATCTTTGAATTGCACCATCCCTGCATTGGTGAATAACAAAGTAGGGTCATTATTGGGCACAAGCGGGCTGCTCGAAACGATCTCGTGACCGTTTGCCGCAAAGTAATCAAGAAATTTTTGTCGAATATCCCGGGTTTTCATCTTAATTTGAGTCTAAAAAGCAAAAAGCCGGCAACCATCTAGACCGAGCCTCAAAGGGATGATTCTAACCGCGAGTTTCCCATTCGCCGAGGATTTCGACGATGATTTGGGAGTCAAAACCGCGGCGCTGTAAATAGGAAGCGCGACGTGCCCATTCCTTGTAGTCCAAAATGGGTTCGCCCGCAAAGCGCGCGGTGTATTTCAGCATTGCGATTTCCTGCCAACAGATATCAGCAGAATCGAGCGTTGAGGCGACGAGATCAGGGGTTATGCCCTTTTTTCGCAGCTCCTGACGAATATAGGCCGGACCGTAACCACTCTTGGCACGATGAGAGATCATTGTCTCAGCGAATCGAACGTCAGAGACATCGCCGCTTTTTTTAAGATCCACTAGGACTGAATCAACTGCTTGGGAGTCAAATCCCCGCTGAACAAGTTTCTGACGGAGTTCCTCTACGCTATGCTCTCGCCTAGTCAGCAGCATCCATGCCCGATCACGGACCTGAGCCTGCAGATCCGCTGAAGAAGCCTCCATTACACCTCGGCTGACGCTTCAGGCGCTTCCTCTTCTTTCTCTACGACAGGGGCTGCGACATCATCGCCATTCAGACCCATCTTACCTCTCACAATGCTTTCAATTTCATCAGCTGTCTCTGGATGCTCCCGTAGGAACTCCCGCACATTGTCACGTCCCTGGCCAATTCTTTCGCCATTGTAGGAATACCAAGCGCCGGCTTTATCAACAATCTTGTGCTCGACTCCCATGTCAATCAACTCGCCCTCTTTCGAGATGCCCTCGTTATAGAGAATATCAAACTCGCACTTTTGGAACGGCGGAGCAACTTTGTTTTTAACCACTTTGACTCGAGTTTGATTACCTAGAATTTCGTCGCCCTTTTTAACGGCTCCAATACGCCGAATATCCATGCGCACTGAGGAATAAAACTTCAGAGCGTTTCCACCGGTTGTTGTTTCTGGATTACCAAACATCACGCCAATCTTCATACGGATCTGGTTAATAAACACAACCATCGTATTAGACCGCTTGATATTTCCCGTAAGCTTTCTGAGCGCCTGAGACATTAGGCGAGCCTGCAAGCCCACATGATGATCGCCCATCTCGCCTTCAATTTCGGCCTTAGGTGTCAGGGCGGCAACCGAGTCAATCACCACAACATCGACGGCGGCGGACCGAACGAGCATGTCTGCGATCTCGAGCGCCTGCTCTCCGGTATCCGGCTGGGACACTAAAAGATCCTCAACCTTGACGCCAAGGCGCTCAGCATACGATGGATCAAGCGCGTGCTCAGCATCAATAAAAGCGCAGGTGCCCCCCTTTTTTTGCGCCTCTGCAATCACTGAAAGCGTAAGAGTAGTCTTGCCTGATGACTCGGGGCCATATATTTCAATCACCCGCCCTTTTGGCAAACCGCCAATTCCGAGAGCGATATCAAGCCCCAGTGAGCCCGTAGAAATACTCTCAATACCCTGGCCAATCTGCCCATCGCCAAGGCGCATCACCGAGCCTTTACCAAACTGTCGCTCGATTTGACCCAGCGCTGCATCCAGTGCTTTTTGTTTGTTATCGTTCATTTATAACTCCACTGTGAGATAGTCATTTGCATGAGTCTTTTGATTCATGAATACCGGTTTTTAAAGAAATTCCGCATCAGGAAAAAATATCCTGAGATTGAACAAAAATCATAAATTTGGTGATTGCATTATTTCATACTCCTTGTGTTGAGCCTAGAGAACTGCTTCACAGTTTTATCTAAACTGTAGTACTCATCAGTCGCAGAAGTTCTTCAAGCGCAATGTTGACCGACTGACGGCGAACCGCGTCGCGATCCCCATGAAAATGAAACCGTTCAGCCCGAACCGGGAGCCCTGGAAACTGCCAGGCAATGTAAACCGTACCCACCGGTTTTGCGGCGCTCCCCCCGCTCGGGCCTGCAACTCCAGTAACCGATAGCGCGACTGTTGCCGCCGTTCGAGAGATCGCGCCACTTGCCATCGCGCAGGCGACCTTTTCACTGACAGCGCCATACTGATCAATCAAATGCTTTGGAACGCCCACAAGCTCTGTTTTGGAGCGATTACTATAAGTGACGAGACCGCACTCAAACCACTCCGAGCTCCCCGCAACTGAGGTCAGGAGTTGAGCAATCGACCCCCCAGTACAGGATTCAACGGTCGCAAGCCGCCAGTCCCGCTCCATCAGGACGGTTGCCAGTTGTAAAACCGTTTCAAGCTCGCTGCGCATATCGCTAAAATCTGGAAAAATTGGTTTTGGATAAGGGTTTGGCCGTTCAGACTACTTTGATCAGGCAATTATCACTTTAATGGTGGCTCATGAAACGAGCCTGTGAAATTTATCTTCGATCTCAAGGTATGATTTTTTAGTATGATTAATCGATTAAAAGTTAACTTAACCCGTTAATATGACACCTCTGGCTACTTTTCCGCATACGATTTGGCTTTATTTTGGTCCAATTTTATTTCTGCTGTGCTCAAGTCCTCTGATAGCTGGTAATGAGCAGCGAGAAGCGAGATTGGTTGAAGAAATCCAAGCGAACCTGTTTGATGGCGACGTAATCTCACTCGGCTCAGGTGATGAGCAATTCGCTGCGGTTGAAATGCTCTCCGAAGATTCGCCCCGTGGCGGAATCATCTTAATGCATGGTCGGGGTTTTCACGCTGATTGGCCAGAGAATATTGGACCTTTGCGGGTCGGACTCTCTGAGGCCGGATGGCAAACGCTCTCACTGCAGCTGCCGGTTCTTGAAAAAACAGCAAAGTATTTTGATTATCTACCGGTTCTTCCAGAGGCAGGACCTCGGCTAGATGCCGCAATCGCGTATCTCTCTGAACAAGGTCTCTCCCCCATTATTTTGCTGGCTCACAGTTGTGGCGCGCATATGGCAATGCTGTGGCTGGAATCGTCAAAAGGTAAAGGAATTGACGGTTTTGTTGGCATCGGCGTTGGCGCGACCGATTACAAACAACCCATGCAGCATCCATTTCCGTTTGCTTCTTTAGATATTCCGGTGCTTGATATCTATGGTGAAAATGACTTCCCCGCCGTTCATCGCTTGGCGCCTCGGCGTCTCGCACTCATGACACAGGGCGGCAACGCTAAATCCGAGCAAATCATGCTTCCAGGGGCCGATCACTATTTTGTTGATCATCCTGACGAGATGACGGCGGCCATTAGCAACTGGCTCGGGACAGTCACAAACTAATTTTGCCGCCTACTCTTGCGTCATGCGCCTGGGATTCTTCTGATATAAAAAAAGAGGCAGAGCCTCTTTTTTTATTTTGATTAGAGTCTGTAATGTCAGTTGATTACGCTCCACCCAGTATCGCTTTACACTCCATAAATTCGTGGAATCCCCACTCTGCTTTTTCGCGGCCATTGCCCGACTGCTTAAAGCCGCCAAACGGAGCATTGGTTCCTCCGCCGGTGTAATTTAAGTGTACTTGCCCTGCTCTAAGTTCCCGCGCGTAACCCAACAACTCTGTCTCGTCAGAACCCGATACATAAGCGGCAAGCCCGTACGGTGTATCGTTTACGATGCGTACCGCCTCTTCCGAATTGCTGTAGGGAATTATCGACAAAACTGGACCAAAGATTTCTTCTTTAAAAATCGTCATATCG
>JABHUE010000133.1 GCA_018672825.1 Pseudomonadota bacterium
AGCGCTTCTTGGAATGTTTGCCCCGACATTTTGGACTCTCCAATAGTTCGGTCGGTGAAATGTATGGGTACTTCAACCACTCTTAGTCCCGCTTGCAACGCACGCCATGTGGTTTCGATCTGAAACCCGTAGCCAATCGATTTAATTTGATCAAGATCGAGCGCTTGAAGTGCGTTCCGTTTAAAACACTTAAACCCGCCAGTGAGGTCATTCAACGATACGCCTAGGATTGTTTTTGCGTAAAGATTGCCGCCACGTGAGATGAGCAGCCGAGACAAAGGCCATCCCGTGACCCCGCCTCCTTTAGTCCATCGGCATCCCAGCGCAATGTCTGCAGTCTGCGTCGCTGCAAGTAGCCGCGGCAAATCGGCAGGATTGTGGCTAAAGTCGGCATCTATTTCAAAAACGTGACTATAGTCACGTTCCAGCGCCCAAGCGAAACCTGCTAAATAAGCCCGTCCAAGACCTGCTTTGGACTTGCGATGCATGACCTTTATCTGCGGATCAATTGAAGCAAGATGATCGGCTAGGTTCCCCGTGCCATCGGGAGAATTGTCATCAATTACGAGAATGTCAGCAGAAGGTAATGCTGACCTGACCGCGCTCACAAAGAGCTCAAGGTTGCCGCGCTCGTTAAATGTCGGCACCAGCACAAGGGGATGGGTCATAGGTTCGAAGTGTACTGTGGATTAGTTTGCAGCAGACAGTGATAATCTTAATCGATATATGACTAATATCGTAATTTTCTAATGACTGATTTGGTTTTGCTCAGCTAAAGATAGTGAAAAAATCTTCATTCCTTGATAACCAAAATATATTGGCATTCGCTCACCGGGGAGATAGCGAGGCAGCACCTGAAAATACAGCCGCGGCTTTTCAGAGTGCCGTTGATCTTGGATTTCGGTATCTTGAGACCGATGTTCACTGCACCCGTGATGGCGTACTCATTGCCTTTCATGACGATCGACTTGATCGAGTGACCAATCAGAAAGGACGCATACAAAAGCTCAATTACGTGGATGTGGCTTGTGCCCGTGTCGATAATTGTGAGCCGATTCCTTTAATGGAGGAACTGCTCGGCGATTTTCCAGAGGCTCGTTTTAATATTGACCCAAAATCAGATACGGCGGTGCGGCCGTTGATTGAGATTATCAAGCGAACAGGTTCTGAAGATCGTGTCTGTGTCGGCTCATTTTCAGACCATCGATTGCGCCAGATCCGGTCTGCGCTACCACAAGTGTGTACGTCGATGGCAACCTATGAGGCGGCAAGAGCAAAATTAAACAGTCTTGGCGTTCGACTGGGATCATTAAGCGCAAACTGTGCGCAGGTGCCAGTGAGATGGAATGGCGTTAGCGTTGTCGATCGCCGCTTTATCCAAACCATGAAAGGGCAAGGTATCCCCGTTCATGTTTGGACAATCAATGACGGATCGGAAATGCATCGTCTATTGGATATGGGTGTGGACGGTATCATGACAGATCGTCCGTCGGTTTTGAAAGCAGTGCTTTTAGAGCGAGGTAGCTGGAACTAGTACTTAAAAGACTTGCTGTCGATTAGTCAACGCTGTTTTGGGTTCGATTGCTAAGGTACTCAGGGCGATCATCGTCGAGAAGAATTGAATGTGCGGGGCCTTTAAGATCTTCAAATTGATCTTTATTCACAGCCCAGATAAAGCTGCTGATCGCGATGCCAACCAAAAGTAAAGCAAGGGGAATCAGCAGGAAAATGATGTCCATAAGTGTTGAAAAGAGACCCAGCAGGTTGGTCACGGCTTAAGTTAAGAAGGGGAGGAGTCAACCTGAGCTTGATCTGCCCTGCTGGGTCAATTCAGTCTTTTTCTGTGATTCAGCACTGGTTTTATGAAACAAGTGAGCATCATATTCAAATTGAAAAAAACATGTTTTGATCTAGATCAATTATCTGTCAGCTAGGCGTTCCAATATCAAAATTTCAATGATTTTTTATTTTAGGACTCAACTCATTAATAGATCAGAACATGACTTCAGTCATGTTTGAGGATTTTCCTTATTGGTACGATGTATTTTTACTCTTGACTGTAGTGGCTCTTGTCAGATTCTTCGACTCAAAGTGGAAAGTTACCGACATCAAACTTTGATGTTGATCTTGTTCGGCGCTACAACGGTTCTGGGCCGCGTTATACGTCATATCCTACTGCGCTGCAGTTTACGGCAGACTTTAATGCCAAGCAGTTGAGGGAGGTAATCGATTTAAGCAATGAGCAGTTAGTGCCAGATCCATTGTCTCTTTATGTTCATATTCCTTTTTGTTCCAAGCTATGCTTTTACTGCGCTTGTAATAAAGTAATCACTCGTAACAAAAATCGTGCCGTTGATTATCTCGAGCGTCTCCATGAAGAAATCAGTAAATACGGGAAAATTTTTGATGATGATCGAGAATTGGTTCAGCTTCACTTGGGGGGAGGGACGCCAACGTTTCTCGAAACCAATCAGATAGACCGACTGTTTTCGCATATTGGAGATAATTTTCGACTGAGCAAGGATCTGGCTCGAGATTTCTCGATTGAAATTGACCCACGAACTGTCAATATCGAGACGCTGGACTGTCTTCGTGAGATTGGGTTCACGCGAATCAGTATGGGAGTGCAAGATTTTGCGCCAGATGTGCAGAAAGCTATTCATCGGGAGCAATCAAGCGACGAAACGCTGGCTTTAATAGCCCACGCTCAAGCGATAGGCTTTGCATCGACGAATGTTGACTTGATATACGGGCTCCCGTTGCAAACTGCCGCCGGGTTCGGGAAAACGTTAAATCAACTGCTCGCAGTAAGACCGGAGCGTCTCAGTATATTTCACTATGCGCATCTGCCCGATCGATTTAAACCGCAAAGAAAAATATGTGAGTCCCAACTGCCAGGAAGCGACGAAAAACTGAATATCCTGAATGGGGCGATATCGCAGTTGACACAGGCCGGTTATGTTCACGTTGGGATGGATCATTTTGCACTTGTTGATGATTCATTGGTCAGCGCGCTCCAAGACGGATCTTTGCAAAGAAACTTTCAGGGTTACTCGACTCATGCGCGCAGTGATCTGATCGGTGTGGGTGTGAGCGCGATTAGCCACATAGGCAATAGCTTCAGTCAAAATACCAAGACCCTTTCAATTTATCAGAATCATCTCGACGAAGGACGGATGCCAATCGACCAGGGGCTAAGGTTAAGTCAAGATGATATTTTGCGAAAACGAGTTATTGAGCAGTTGATGTGCTCTACAGAAGTTAATCTTGATAAGGCCCTGAAGGGCTTTGATTGTGATGCTGCAAGTTATTTTGCAGATGAGCTCAGAAACCTGCGACCCCTTGAGGCGGACCGACTCATTGAGCTTACATCTCCTAACGTCATCAAGGTGACCCAGAAAGGGCGATTTTTTCTGCGGAATATTTGCATGATTTTCGATCAATATCTCTCAAAAAAAAGAGATCTTAACCATTATTCGAAAGTGATTTAGCATTGAAATCGCAATGGCTTTCTCGGACGCCAGCTTCGATTATGGTCAAAAACGTTTTAAGGTACGCGCTCCAGCGAGCGGCTATCGACGCGCTTGTGTAATTCAGCTAAATCGATGAGATCAATGTGTCGCCCTTCTACTGCAATCAGCCCTAAATCGGTCAGACGCCCAAAAAGTCGACTTACGGTTTCGGGCGCGAGCCCCAAGTAGTTCGCGATATCGTGCCGGGACATGGGTAAATTAAACTGCGTTTTCGAAAAATTCCGATCAGAAAATCGTTTTGATAAATTGACAAGAAATGTGATTAGCCGGTCTTCTGCCGCGCGTCGTGCAAGCAGTAAGAGCATGGATTGATCAGCACTTATTTCTCTTGCCATTACCCGGTAAAGTTCACGATGAAGACTCGGGACGTCGCGTGAGATCTCGTCAACAGAGTCCAGAGGTAATTCACAAATGGTGGTTCGTTCTAGCGCTACGGCAGTGCAAGTATGTCCTTTATTAATGCCATCAAAACCGAAAAGCTCGCCTGGCATTGAAAACCCAATTATTTGATCTTCCCCGTCCGGAGTTGATGCAATAAGCTTAACGGCGCCCGATTTGATGGCGTAAAGGCTTCGAAAACGATCACCGTCCCGGTAAATATTTTCGTTTCGCTTAAGAGGCGCCCGCTGGCCCACAATCGATTCGAACTGGGAGATTTCCTTCGGGTCTAGGCCTCGGGGGAGGCATAATTCTGCGAGGCTGCAGTCGTGACAAGATAGCTTGCCGTCCGCTAATTGATCTACGAGCGATTGCAATATGGCTCCTAAGGTATTTTTTTAATCAATCGAATAATACTTCGCCCTAGAAAAAGTGTCGACCTGAATATTCAAATTGCCAGGCCATAGGAATCGATTATTCGTTATATTTTTTTGTCGGCATTGTTATGCCAAAGAACGAAGGGAGAGCCAGCCCTTTAGTCGATTCAAATTGTCGATGAATCAAATATCTTAATTGTTAAAAACGCCCACAGTATCAATGACTTCTTTACTGCCGGAAAAAATCGGGTCCACAAAAGATATCTTCGACCGGATGGTCATTCAACTGATGGGGGCGTGAGATCCCAAATAAAGTAAGAAGTCCGAAGGTCATGATGATCAAGCCGACCAGTTGTCTTACTTTTTTATGGCGAGTAAATGTGAGCAAAATCTTACTGGCAAACCCCATCGTAACCAACATTGGAAGGGTCCCAATTCCGAATGCCCCCATCATGGCGCCACTTCGTAGCGGATCTGCACTTGTCATTGACCAAATTAATGTCGAGTAGACCAAGCTACATGGTAGCCAGCCCCAAATTAGTCCAAGAGAAATAGCTTGCCGCATTCCAGCGATAGGAATTTGGCGCCGCCCCCATGGCTCAATTCGCGACCATAACTTCGCGCCAAATTGTTCTAGAGTTTCTAATCCTCGCCACCAGTTAGAAATATAAAGTCCAAGTGCAAACAGAAATAATCCTGACATGATTATCCCGACCGACTTGACGTGATTGGGAGAGAAAAAATTTAGCGCAGAACTTCCGAGGAAGCCCGCCAATACACCCGCTAAAGAATAGCTGATGATTCGACCAAGATTGTAGGCAAGGAGAAGTTTCCAAAGTTTTTTACGCGATTCTGTATTTGAGAAACCCGATAGCGCACCCACGATTCCGCCGCACATTCCAACACAATGAACAGATCCGAAAAATCCAATGAGAGCGGCGCCTACGACGTTGAGATCGATGACCATATCTCTAGGGAGCGATTGATGGAAGCAGTTCCATTGTCGATGAGGCGTTTAGATCAACCATGCCAACCAGTCGCCACACTGGTGTCTCGATTTGGACCACCCAGCGTTTTTGATTAACCTTCGACATATTTCCATGGAACCGCCCGTCTGGACCACGTCGTAAGAAAAAATCCTGATCATGACCTGATTTAGTGGGGTGTATCAGCGAGAGTGACAACTTCTCTACCTGTTGGATCGTTTCTCCGGATAAATCTACGCTGACGATTCCGGTGTCAAGATCAAAAAATAAATTTGCCCGTAAAAAAGAGTCCCTCGCGGCCTCATCTCGCGCAAGCACTTGATTGATATGTTTGCCGTGCTGGTAATAATCATCCACGACCAAGCCGTCATAAGAGCGAACTGCTAGGGTAAACATGGTTATACCCACAATAACGGATGTTGCGGGAATGCCAATTAAAAGCCACACAAAAGGTACCGAATACCATGGAGCATTTTTTGTTCGAGTGGAGGGAGTGAAATTCATAGGTCAGAAGGTCCAATAAAGCGGGCAGATTTGGATAAGCGATATCGCAGGTCATCGCTTTCTACAACAAAAATAAATTCTGAGACTCGTTTTTTGAGAGTGTCGGGGTCGGCCCGCACACGTATTACGGTGCTTCGCACTTCTCCTTTTGAAACCGAAATGTAGCGATCTTCTTGAAGCACTTCAGCTTTTTCGAGCCCGATAGCTGAAACAGAAAAGTAGGTGTGATTCAAACCTTTATTGATTATTTTTAGCGTGTAAACATTCTCGACCATTTTGTTGTTTGTTTCACGATACAGAGAGTTTCGATCGCGGATGACGTCAACCGATACAGGACTGCGCGTCGCAATGCCGATCACTACACCCAAGAAGAGAAACACGAGCAAGACCCCGTAGACCACTATTCGGGGACGGATAATTTTTGTTTTCTCACCTTCCAGTGATTTTTCTGTTGTGTATCGAACCAGTCCGGTGGGATAGCCCATTTTTTTCATAACCCCATTACAGGCATCGATGCATGCTGCACAACCGATGCACTGGTATTGCAGTCCGTCCCTGATGTCGATCCCGGTCGGACAGGCCTGAACGCAGAGTGTGCAATCAATACAGTCGCCCAGATTTTTACTGGCGGGATTGATTGCCCGACTACGCGGACCTCTAGGTCCCCCCCGGGCCTTATCAAAAGAAATAACGAGAGTATTGCGATCAAACATAGCGCTCTGGAAACGAGCATAAGGGCACATGTAAGTGCATACCTGCTCACGCATCCAACCTGCATTTCCATAGGTTGCAAAGCTATAAAAAATTACCCAAAAAGATTCCCATGGGCCTGTTTTCAGTGCCATCAGCTTTGGTGCCAACTCCAACACGGGGGTGAAAAAGCCCACAAAAGTAAAACCGGTCCAAAGTGAGAATATCAACCAAATACTGTGTTTTAAAAATTTTTTTAAAATTTTTTTCGTATTCCATGGCATTGCGTCAAGTTTGATTCGGCTATTTCGATTTCCCTCGATGCGTCTTTCGATCCACATGAATGCTTCAGTCCAAACAGTTTGTGGACATGCATAACCACACCAAAGTCGCCCGGCAAGCGCCGTAAAGAAAAATAGTGAAAGCGCGGCCACTATTAGAAGGCCCGCTAAATAGATAAAATCCTGCGGCCAGATAGTGAGAGAAAAAAAATGAAACTTTCGATCGGGTAAATCAAGAAGGATAGCTTGTTGACCATTCCATCGAATCCAGGGGGTGAGGTAATAAGTACCCAGTAGAGTCAATACAGCAATATTTCTTAGCCAGGCAAAAAGGCCATGAACCTTTCTAGGATATATTTGCTGCCTCTTAGCGTAGAGATGCCGGTCAATTAACGAGTCAGAATTTTTGACTGGATTAACATTAATTGACATCAAATTAATTCTTTATTTTCCGATTATTGAAAGTGTCCGTTGGTCGGAGAAAAAAGCAAGTCATGAGGGATGATGATGCTGTAAGCGCCCAAAAAATAAAAAAACCAACACCATAAGATGCGAGTCGAGATAGATTTGGAAACCATGTTGGTGCCATTAGAGTATGGGGATCAAAGATAGCGAAAAAAATTGTTGTTGCCGCTCCGGCGAAAAGAAATGAAGGCCAGAGCACTGAGATAATGCGCTGAATGCGTGGAGGATAATCCCTGGTCAGGATGGGTTGTCGGTTATCAATTTTCATCGCTATGAGTCAGGAGGATTCGTTTTTAGCAAAGGCGCGGTCACGTGAAAAATAGGGCACGCTAGGGATTGAGGCTCACGATGTACGCGGCGAGAAGATGAACTTTATGCTCGCCTAAGAAACTTTGGTGACCTGGCATTTGCCCGCGCCGCCCAACGGCGATGCTACGGTGTATTGATTCACGCGATCCACCATAAAGCCAGGTCATGTCTGTAAGATTCGGCGCGCCAACTGCTGGGTTGCCAGTTCCATCGACTCCATGACAGCCAATGCAGAATGTTTGAAACTTTTCTTGACCTGAGAGTAGTTGGTCAGCGTTAACCTCCTGACCTGAAAGGCTCAGTACATATTCAGTCACATCGTCGACACCCTGTGTGCCCCCGAGTGGTGTGGCCCACCCTGGCATTATTCCAATTCGACCGTCAAGAATGGTTGATTTAATTTGTTTGGGATCGCCACCCCAAGACCAGATACCATCTCGCAAATTTGGAAAGCCGACAGCACCTCTTGCGTCAGAGCCGTGACAGGTTGAGCAATAACTTGCAAACAGTCGTTCTGCGGTGCGCATAGCGACTTTATCTTTGGCTAAAAGTGCTAAATCAGTTTTTTGATAACGGGCAAATAAAGGCGCATATTCGTCTTCGGCCTGCGCCATCTCTATTTCATACCGCTCGGCGGACGTCCAGGCTAGCGTGCCGGCGAAGGAGCCAAGACCAGGATAAAGTACCAGGTAAATTAGTCCCCAAACAATAGTGATTAGGAAAAGATTCAACCACCATGCAGGCAGCGGATTGTTATATTCGGTTAGATCGACGTCCCAAATGTGACCTGTGGTTTCGCTGCCACTGCCGGATCCTTTTCCACTCATATTCCCAAGAACGAGCCAAGCGCATGCCAAAATGCCGAGTACCGTCGGGATAGCAATGAACCAACTCCAGAACTGGTTCACGAAGTCAGCCATTAAATTTCTCCGTTTGGGATTGAACATTCTCGTCCGTCGTTTCATCTTCGAGTGGAATGACAGATGCCACATCAAAGTCATGCTTTCTTTTTTTACTGAAGGCCCAAAGTACGATCGCGATGAATATAAAAAACATCACGATTGTCCAAGTAATATGAAATAAAGTCATTTCAACGCCGGGTTTTGATGCGGATTCCAAGAACTTGAAGATAGGCGATCATGGCATCGAGCTCTGTTTTCTCATTGACCATCGAGGGTGCTTGGGCAATGTCCTCGTCGCTGTAGGGCAGCCCTAATTTTCTGAGCGCTTGCATATGCTTTTGAATGCTTTCGGGATCGAGCGCTGTGCTATCCAACCAGGGATACCCTGGCATGATTGAATCAGGAACAACATCTCTTGGATTGATCATATGTATTCGGTGCCAATCATCGCTGTATCGCCCACCGATTCGGGCGAGATCTGGCCCCGTCCGTTTTGAACCCCATTGAAAGGGATGGTCGTATACGAATTCACCGACGACTGAATAATGCCCATAGCGTTCGGTTTCCGCACGGAAGGGACGAATCATCTGGGAATGGCAGCACATGCATCCCTCGCGCTGGTAAATATCTCGTCCAGCGAGTTCGAGGGCTGTGTAGGGTTTAAGTCCAGCCACAGGTTCCATTGTTGAGCGTTGAAAAAAAAGTGGGACAATTTCGACCACTGCTCCCACGCTAATAGTGATGACGGTAAGAACAATCATCCAGAAAATATTGGTCTCAGTTTTTTGTTGTAATGACATCGATCAGATTCCCTGATGAGCCAAGGGTGGGATTTGAGCCTCGACAGTTTTTGCACCTTTGATAGTGCGGAAAATGTTGTATGCCATTAGCAGCATGCCACTAAGATAAAGAATGCCACCCAGTAATCGAACAACATAGTAAGGATGCATCGCTTGTACCGTTTCGATAAAACTGTAGGTTAGTGTTCCATCAGCATTAACGGCCCGCCACATCAGACCCTGCATAACACCGGAAATCCACATCGCAGCGATGTAGAGCACGATACCGATTGTCGCAACCCAGAAATGTGTTTCGATCAGTTTTTTACTGTAGATCTCACGGTCGAATAGGCGTGGTATTAAAAAATAAACAGCGCCAATCGAAATCATTCCGACCCAACCCAGGGCGCCAGAATGAACATGCCCAATTGTCCAGTCGGTGTAGTGCGAAAGAGCGTTAACCGTTTTGATCGACATCATGGGTCCTTCGAACGTAGACATGCCATAGAACGAAATTGAAACTACCAAAAATTTAAGAATGGGGTCGGTGCGTAATTTTTGCCATGCGCCTGATAGCGTCATAATCCCGTTGATCATTCCCCCCCAGCTTGGAGCGAGAAGAATGACCGAAAAGACCATGCCCAACGACTGGGTCCAGTCTGGAAGTGCTGTGAAGTGAAGGTGGTGAGGTCCGGCCCAGATGTATGTAAAGACGAGCGCCCAGAAGTGCACAACCGATAGGCGATACGAATAGATAGGTCGACCTGCCTGCTTGGGCATGAAGTAGTACATGATTCCGAGAAAACCAGCGGTCAGAAAGAAACCAACGGCGTTATGGCCATACCACCATTGAATCATTGCATCTTGGACACCGGCAAAAGCCGAGTATGATTTTGTCAGGCTGACAGGAATGGCAATGCTATTGACGATATGTAGAAAAGCGATTGTGATGATAAATCCGCCAAAGAACCAGTTTGCAACATAAATATGCCGGATTTTTCTTCGCATAATTGTCCCGAAAAAAACGACCGCATAAGCGACCCAGACAATAGTGATCAGGATATCAATTGGCCACTCCAGTTCGGCATACTCTTTTGACGCGGTATATCCAAGGGGCAGAGTAATTGCCGCAAGGACGATAACCACTTGCCATCCCCAAAAAGTAAACGCGGCGAGGCGATCGGCAAAAAGACGAACGTGACAAGTGCGCTGAACAACATAGTAAGAGGTAGCGAACAGAGCTGAGCCACCAAATGCAAAAACAACGGCATTCGTATGCAATGGCCGTAATCGGCCAAAAGTCAGCCAAGGGATGTCAAAATTTAAGGCCGGCCAGGCAAGTTGAGCGGCAATAAAAACCCCTACGAGCATTCCGATGATTCCCCACACAACGGTCATAATGGTGAACTGTCGAACCACATCATAGTTATAGGTTTGTTCTTTGTTCATTTTTAATCCCCTACGAAAAATGAAGTGCGTAGTCAAAATTTTAGGCTTGCCGTTAATCGACACCATCTCGACTAAAAAATTTTTATCAAGGTCCGCAAAAAATGGATATCGAACCTGATGTTTGCAGAATCTAGTCTTGAGTTATGATCGCTTTGGATCGTTAGTCTCAAAGTAAAGTCCAGCTGTAATGCTAGTGATTCTTCAGATTTCAGTTATTGATCAGGATCAAGTTTGATTAAAAAATTGCCAGAACCATCCGTTGCGCACGATGTATTGGACTCTTTGCCGCCAGACGGCGGACGCTCATGTTTTCATTGCGGGCTTCCGCTGGTACCCGGCGAAAAACAGTTTTTTGCACAGATCGAGGGCCGGCAACTTCTAATGTGTTGTCAGGGATGTGCTGCAGTAGCTGGGGCGATAAGCCAAGCAGGTTTATCCCACTACTATCGCCAGAGGTCGGCAACTGCATCGAAGGCCCAAGATCCGGATTTAGTAGAACGCCAGAAGCTCACCGTGTTTGATAATCCACTAGTGCAACGAAGTTTCGTGACGACTTCTGATGACAAAACGCATGCGGCAGCATTAATCCTCGAAGGCATCCACTGTGCTGCGTGCGTTTGGCTTAATGAGCAGCACCTTCAAGGGTTAAAAGGTGTCATTGAAGTGCGAGTGAACTACGCGACCCACCGGGCCCAGATCCGTTGGGACAATAAGCAGATCCTACTCAGTCAGATCATGCAGGCCGTTCGTGATATCGGATACGAAGCACGCCCGTATGATCCGGGGCGTCACCAGCAATTAATGAGTCTCGAGCGCAGTAAGATGTTGAAGCGATTGGCGGTGGCAGGCGCGATGGGTATGCAAGTAATGATTCTTGCGGTCGCTTTATATAGCGGTAAATGGTCAGGCATTGAGGATCACTATCGAGAGTATTTTCAGAAACTCAGCCTTTTGCTAACGATGCCTGTACTCCTTTATTCTGCGAAACCATTTTTTAGTTCTGCTTGGCGAGATGTTTCTTGCGGTCGAGCGGGTATGGATGTCCCGGTGACAGTTGGTATCTCACTGGCGTTTGCGGCAAGCTTGTTATCGGTCGTGACTGGCGACGGTGAAGTCTATTTTGACTCAATCTGTATGTTTGTATTCCTGTTGCTTGGAACTCGAACATTAGAACTAGCGGCACGAAAGCGAGCGGCAGACGCTATCGACGCTATAGGCCAGATTGATCCAATTTCGGCGATTCGAATTAATCGTAAAGGGGGGCTAGAGGAGATTGCAGCAGTCGAGTTGACCATCGGTGACCAAGTCATTGTGCGGCCAGGCGAGACAATTCCAGCGGATGGATTAATTATTGCAGGGCATTCAAGTGTCGATGAAGCAGTACTTACTGGCGAGGCGATGCCAAGATTGAGATCTAAGAACGATGAGGTCATTGGCGGCAGTATTAATATTGACAGCGCAATTACAGTTGAAGTCACTCGAACGGGCGCCGACGCGACCCTATCACAGATTCAACAACTCCTTGATCGAGCCCTGGCCAGTAAGCCACAGATTTCCCAACTCGCTGATCGCATTAGTGGCATTTTTACAATCTCGGTTTTGTTTTTGGCAACTGTGGTTGCTTTTTCTTGGTGGCAAGTCGGAGCCTCGGACTGGCTTTCGATAGCGGTCTCGGTGCTAGTCGTCTCCTGTCCATGCGCACTCTCACTCGCCACACCTGCCGCAATAACAACAACAGTAAGTCATCTCATGGGAAAAGGTGTGTTGTTAACACGTGCAGATACCATTGAAAAACTTGGGGGTGTTAGTAAGGTCGTTTTCGACAAGACCGGGACCTTAACGGCAGGTCAGCTTCAATGTACTTCAATCAATACGCTAGCGGATGCTAATCACAGCGATGTTTTTGATATCACCGTTGCGTTAGAAAAGTACAGCGAACATCCTGTCGGACAAGCGATTGTTCGATATGGTGAAGTCGGCCAAGCACTTGTCGTAAAGAATTTAATCAACGAGCTGGGAGGTGGCGTATGCGGAGAAATCGATAACCGAAGATACTATGTGGGCTCCCCCTTATTTATCAAACGAAAGGTCGGTTTAGTAGATCCAGATATTGAGCAATCGACACAAACAATCGCCTTGCTTGCGGATGAAGCCAAGATCCTTGCGAGCTTTTCTTTCTCAGATGAGCTGCGTCCGTCAACACCCGAATTAATTAGGCGACTAAAGATTATGGGGATTCGCACAGGAATTTTGTCTGGAGATCATCAAACGGCGGTATGCGCTGTAGCGAGAAAACTTGAAATTCACACTGCGAAGTGGCAGCTCACTCCACAGGATAAGTTAGCCGAGATTCACTGCGACCAAAAAAATGGCGAGACAGTGGCGATGGTTGGTGATGGCGTTAACGATGCGCCAGTACTTGCAGGGGCAAATGTGTCGATTGCAGTGCCACGGGCTTCGCCACTTGCTGTTGCAACAGCGGATGTTGTGTTACTTGCGGAGGACATTGGACTTGTTGCCTCAACGATTGCGCTGGCGCGTCGATCAATTCAGATTATTCGCCAGAATTTAGCGTGGGCACTTGTCTACAATTTACTCGCGTTACCAGCAGCCGCTGCGGGTTTTGTACCTCCGTGGTTGGCAGCGATCGGAATGTCAGCGAGCTCTTTAATCGTTATCGGCAATGCTTTGCGTCTTAGATAAATTTGAAATTATCTATCAGGATAGCAAAGTGATCTGAATACAACACACAACAGTCGCTAATCAATTCAACCTAGGTAAAAACCGACGGTTTGATTCTTTTCACCTAAATATTGTTCTAGATCAAGTGTTTTTAGGCGGGGTGTGACTATGCTTCCTAGATTACTTTAGCGGAGCGACTAAATGGAATCCTTATACACGCCCTACAAGATTTTTCACTTTCCTGACAAACTCAAGACACTGTCTCGCAGTAACGCGTCTTTATCTGCACCTATACATGTAAGAATTAAGCCGACTAATTTATGCGCCCATCACTGTTGGTATTGCGCTTATCGGGCTGAAAGTCTTGAGTTAGGCGCTGATATGGTTGAAAGAGATCATATACCGGCAGAAAAGATGCAAGAGATTATCTCGGATATGGAAGAAATTGGCGTGCAAGCAGTCACCTTTAGCGGAGGAGGTGATCCCTTCTACTATAAGACATTTCTGGAAACCGTTAAAAGGCTCGCGGAAGGCCCCATAAAATTTGCATCGCTTACAAATGGTGCTCGCCTCTCCGGCGAAGTTGCTGAAGTGTTTGCGCATCATGGCACATGGTTGCGGATATCTCTAGATGGTTGGGACGATGTTAGCTACTCTAGATACCGCGGTGTGAGAATTGGTGAGCATTCGAAACTTCTGAGAAATCTATCGACGTTCAAACAACTTGGTGGAGACTGTCATTTGGGAGTAAGTCTTATTGTCGATCAAGATAATGCGCGACACGTTGAAGAGACGATTAGGCGATTGCAGGATATTGGTGTGAATAGCGTTAAAGTGGCGCCTTGTATAACTAGCAACGACGGAGCACTTAGTAATCAGTACCATAAGCCGATTTTTTCTTTAGTTCGATCACAGTTGGAAAGATTAAAATCGCAGAATTATGATGAATCGTTTGAAATTTTTGATGCGTATCATGAGTTAGATAGTAAGTTCGGTAAATCCTATAGTTGGTGCCCTTATTTGCAAATTCTCTGTGTCATTGGTGCTGATCTGAACGTTTATTCCTGTCAGGACAAAGCTTATACAAAGAAAGGGTTACTTGGTTCCTTAAAAAATAAAACGTTCTCTGAGTTTTGGTTCGAAGGAAAAGAGAAGTTTTTTGGCATTGATCCCCGCAGGGACTGTAAACACCACTGTGTAGCGAATAAGAAAAATCACATGCTAGTTAACTATCTGGCTGCAAATTTAGACCACCTATTTTTTGTCTGAGCTTATCGTGGTTCATATGGTTTTCGCTCGAAATTGTCTGAAATTCAGTTAACGTTGTTAATTTGAGACAAGTCTAATGATGTTCTAGTGTGATTCTTTTACCAACCGGAAAAAAAACATTCCGGCAAAAAACAGTAACGCGATCGAAAGAATGCCGAGGCGAGGGTTCCCCGACAGATGGGCGATAGTGCCCATCATTACAGGTCCAAAAACAGCCGCGGCTTTTCCAACAACGTTGTAAAAACCAAAAAATTCTGCATTTTTATCTGCCGGAATGAGTCGGCTAAACATGGATCGACTAAGCGCCTGGATGCCGCCCTGCACTAATCCGATCACCGCCGCGAGTATGTACATTTGGAGAGCGGTTTCCATAAAAAAAGCATAAATAGTGACGCCGACATAAACCCAGATACAAACCCAGATGCCGCGTTGAGCGCCGTAGCGTTCTCCAAGGCGTCCGAAAACAAGTGCGGCCGGAAATCCAATAAATTGAACCAGCAGTAGCGCCGTGATCAGGTTATCAGATGAAAGGCCGATGGATAGTCCAAAATCGACCGACATCCTCACGATCGTGTCAACGCCGTCGATATAAAGCCAATAGGCCAGCAAAAACATCCATACATTTCGGAATTGCGAGATACTTCTTGCAGTCGTCGCAAGTGCCGCAAAGGTCA
Organism: Pseudomonadota bacterium; assembly: GCA_018672825.1. Classification (GTDB taxonomy): domain Bacteria; phylum Pseudomonadota; class Gammaproteobacteria; order Arenicellales; family UBA868; genus UBA868. The sequence goes on from JABHUE010000133.1 coordinate 15,279, forward strand.
ATTTAAAGTTAACACGGCGTCGTCCTGCCTTTGGCAAGGGTTCTTCGACATATAAAAAAAGCGGTATTGAGAAGAGTGTCCACCACACCGCGACACTAATAAAAGACCATCGGACGCCCTCCGCGGCATCGGCTAGCCCAAAAAAGTGAGGCTTTAGCGTCATCAGGACATTTACAAGAAAAAGAAGACCACCGCCCAGATATCCCAAAGCAAAACCAAGCGCAGAAACACGATGGCGCTTGTTAGGGGGTGCAACGATCACCAGAAGTGCATCGTAGAACGTGTTTGCGCCCGAAAATCCAACGACCGCAATGGTATAAAGAAGGATCGCGAAGGGCCACATGCCGGCCTCAACCAAATACAAAGCGCCCGTTGCCAGAATACCTAGACTCGCAAATCCAGCGAGCATTCGTTTGCGCAACCCACCGGTATCAGCCATCGCACCTAAAACAGGCGCGAGTATGACAATAACAAGACTGGCGAGTGAGTTCCCGATGCCAAGATAAAATGTACTTTCGGTGATTACAGCGTCTTGGCTCCAGTACTGCTTAAAAAAAATGGGAAAAAAACCAGCCATGACTGTGGTTGCAAACGCTGAATTCGCCCAATCATATAGCGCCCAAGAGACAGTTCTTTTTCGTGGCGAAGCATTCATTGCAGGCTTGCGAATAATTTAATCGAGGTGAACTTGATTTACGTTGGGAATCTGTAATCCTACACGAGAGTAATTGGAAAAACTTTCTGTCGTTTAATCAGTTTGGAAACACTCAAGCCATCTTATTTACCGATTGGTAGGCCTTCATCTTTCCACCCTAGGATGCCGCCCGCGACGCTAGCGACTTTCTCATAGCCTGCTTGACGCAGAATATTGACAGCCATTGCGGAGCGGCGGCCTGATCGACAAATGGCCATTATTGGCTTGTCTGACGGGACTTCGCTCACACGGTCTTGCAACTGTCCTAGCGGGATACTCGCGTTGGTGTTAACTTTTTCGCCTGGGATACGCTCTTCGGCCTCCCGAACATCAAGAAGATAGACATTCGGTAAATGTTCTGCGACCCAGGTTGATTCAACCTCCATAACCCCGGCAAATGTTGTCTTTACCGGCGCCCAGTCAGGCTCTGCTGGCATTGACTCGGGCTTTCCGCTGGTCATATTGGCGGGCAGTGCAACGTCAATATGTTTTGGGTGAGGCAGTCGCATCGCGCTCATGTAACCTACAAAATCTTTGCGGCTCGCATTCCCGCCTATTCGAGCGTTATATTTTTTCTCTTCTTCGACCGAGCTTACCGTCCTGCCGTTGTAATCATGGCCAGGATAAATTAAACACGAGGCAGGGAGCGATAAAATCTGATCGTTAATCGAGTCAAATAATGTGTTGGCATTACCCTGTTGAAAATCTGATCGCCCGCAGCCGCGGATTAAAAGTGCGTCGCCTGTGAATGCGTGTGACTGATTGTGAGTGACATAAGTCAAACAGCCATCGGTATGTCCGGGGGTCTCACGAACCTCCAGATATTGATCGCCAAATCTTATTTGATCTCCGTGGACAAGTTTAATATCGACATTCGCCGCACCAATTTTTTTTGAAGCCGAAATTTGACAACCTGTCTTTTCTTTTAGTATCCAGGCACCGGTTACATGGTCAGCGTGACAGTGGGTGTCCACGGCATAACGTAATTTAAGATCAAGCTCACGAATTAAAGCCAGATCCCGGATGGTCTGCTCAAACACCGGATCGATGATGACCACTTCGCGAGAATTGTGGTCTGCGATGAGGTACGTATATGTCGAAGAACTGGAATCAAATAATTGACGGAATATCATATTTTTCATTACCCTAAAGCGTGTGTAAGCTGGATAGTCTTTTGGAATTTTCTATAAACAAGTGAGTGAACATGCCTTTATCTTTTTATAAGCACCAATGTTTCAACAGGGGTGTGGCCAAGTTCGGTTAGAGAGCGTCTTGTGATCTCGTTGCGTTGACCGCTTCGGTAATACAGAACGAGCGGTTTTTTAAAATTAAGATTTTGTTGAGCATGTTCGAGTTGATTAAACGGTAAATTGTGGCGCCAGATAGCGCGCTGTCTGCGGATTCTGAGGGGCTGCGAACATTGACGAATTACTCGCTTTTTTGTAACGCGCAAGTGCGTTCGTCACAGGGCGGCAGAGGGGTTAAGTATTGGTTCACGATTTTTTTAAATAAGTAAATAATTAAAAACTAATATAAGAAAAGCACAGCCAGTTGTCAACAATGTCACCTATAAATTCGTTCATCTATTTTTTGGAATCAAGACTCAACCGCCGGACTTGAATGTTGTTGCAGGATAGGTCAATCTGTAAACGTGACCTAGTTATCTGCTGCGATTGAGGAAATTTTATGAGTGAAGGATTCAAGGGGGGCTGTCTTTGTGGCGCCGTTTCTTTTGAGTGTTCGGCGGAACCCATGTTTCAGGCTAATTGCCATTGTGATGACTGTCGAAAGTCAGGAGGCGGGGTTTACGCTTCCTTTGCTTTTGTTGATGAATCAACCATTTCAATTTCCGGTGAGACGGGAAGCTACGAACATTTAAGTGACAGCGGTAGCACGATGACGCGTCATTTCTGCAAGGAATGTGGTTCGCCGGTATTTCATCAAAACAGCCGTGCGCCCACGCGTCTGGGTGTGCGTGTCGGTCTTATTGACGCTGCAGACTGGTTTAAGCCTCAGGCTAATGTTTATGCGAGCAGGAGGATTCCTTCCACGCCGATTGATGCTGAAATAAAAGCCTTTGATAAGATGCGATCCTGACAACGAAGCGGCGCAAATTAAATTAGGGACTTAAATTGCGATTGCGCGTCGATCCGTCCTCGAGGCCATGAGAGCCATTAGGATGATTGCCGCCAGAATCAACGCGCCGCCCGTTAATGAGGGCGTCGATGGGATCTCGCCGATCACGATCCAGACAATGATGGGCCCGGCGATTACCTCGGTCAGCGATAAAAGGGTCAGCTCAACGGCCTGCAAGTATTTCGCACCCGCGGTGAAGAGCACAAATCCAAGACCAATCTGAAACCACCCCATCGTCAGGCAGTTCAAGACATCGATCGACTTTAGCGAGAAGGGTAACTCGTCGATTACGAGTCCAGTAAAACCAAAGATTGATGCAACCATTGTTGCGAAAAAGATCGTGATCAGTTTGTCCGTTTGCGGTCGGGCGCGAAGCGACACCGTTAATCCAGCAAAACCCAACGCTGCTATTAATCCAAAGCCTTCGCCAAGGCCTTTACCTAGAGATAATTCATCGCCTGCCATGATCGCGATGCCAACAGCGGCGACAAGCATGGCGACCCACATATAACCTGCGATTCCCTCGCCGAGCAAAAATCTTCCGGCCAGTGCAGCAAAAAAGGGAGCGCTGGCAAGCAAAAACATTGCGTTAGCGACCGTCGTATATTCAAGGGCGAGAATGTATCCGGCAAAAGCCGTGCCGAGGCATAGCCCTCCAATTAACGCAGGAACGCCGGCATCGACAAGCTTTGTTGACATGGCGCCCCGATAGCGCCAGACAAACCATATTAAAAGCGCGCTCAGAAGAGCCAGTGATCGATAAAAAAGCACGTGCCATGGCGTGGCCTCTTGAAGCAGACGATAGAGAATCCCAGAAGTGCTCCAGAAAATTCCGGCCGACAAGACAAACAAGACACCGACACGATGACTGGAGGCCAGAGTCAAGTAATCGCTCCAGTGCTTTGAAAAGCGGTAGGCGCTCTAACGCTTGCCGGTGAAGACAGGTGAGCGTTTGTTAATGAACGCATCCAGCCCTTCCTGTCCGTCGATTCCAGTCATATTGTCGCCAATCTCCCGGGTCTCAAGTTTGGTTTGATTTAAAAAATTATTGTTAAGGCTTGTATGTAGCAGGCGTCGAGTTGATGCAAAAGCTTGAGTCGGTCCTTTTGATAACTGGTGTGCAAGTTCGATTGCGGCTTCCCGCGCGGTATCTTTAGGAACGGTTCGTGTTGCAAGCCCCCATTCAACGGCTTCAGGTGCGGACAGTTCCCTGTTCTCAAAGAGGAGTTCCTGCGTGCGCCGCATGCCGATTAACCTTGGAAGCAACCAGGTCGAACCACCATCAGGACTTAATCCCGCTGCGGTATACGCGAGGCGATAACGGGCGGTTTCGTCGACAAGCACGATATCTCCAACCAGCGTCATTGGAACACCACCACCCGCCGCCATTCCGTTGACGCCGACAATGACCGGTTTAGGCATATTGAGGAAACAATTTTGTGCATCATGCCAGCGATCGGCGGTATCCGTTAGGTCCTGAGGATTTGTGCCAGACGTTTTGAACTCCTTCAGGTTGCCACCAAAACTAAACATAGGCCCCCTGGCACTAAAAACAACCGCCCGGATTGAGTCATCTTTTTCAGCCGCTTGTGCAGCGGAAAGGAGGTCCAGCGCCATTTTTTTTGACAGCGTATTTCCAGAGTCCGGGTTGTTTAAACAGATAATTGCGATATCGCCGTGATGCTCAAAATCAACGTGAGTGAGTTGCAAAATAAAGCTCCTGAACGTTAAGTCAATCTATTTGGACGGTATCATCGCTGATACCGCTAATATGATCAAACTTTTCAAACAGCGTTTTTAAAGGACTTAACCGTGACTCCGGCGGGTGATACCATGCGCCATCAAAGCGTGCCAAGATTAGGAGATTAAATATGCCGATGGGACAGAAAGTCAGCCTCGAAGTGGAGTTGCATCAAGATACCGTGGATATGCTTGAACATGCGAAAGAGACCTATGGTTTTCGTAGCACCTCAAAAGCGCTCAGGGTCATTTTGGATTACATGGTGGCTGATGCCGACTGGAACGAGGTATTCCTTAATCAACGCTGTTTGCGGTGCGGTGCAGGGAAGGGATGGCAGCAACCTGATCCAGAGTGATAGAAACCTTTTAACAGGGATACAGTAATGACCAGTCAATTGCGGGTAGTCAGCGACGACGAGAACTATACACAGCAACGAGTTGAGCTCGCAGCTTCTTTTAGATGGGCTGCGAGAATGGATTTGCACGAAGGGGTCGCAAATCATTTTTCACTCGCGGTAAATAAAGATGGCACCAAGTTCCTTATTAACCCTAACCAGGTTCATTTTTCCCAAGTCAAAGCGAGCGATCTTGTGCTGATTGACGCAAATGACCCTCATACGATGGACAGGCCGGACGCACCTGATCCAACCGCTTGGGGTCTCCACGGGGGAATTCATCGTCATTGCCCGCAGGCACGCTGCGTAATGCATGCGCATCCGGAGTATGGCACTGTGCTTGCCAGCTTAAAAGATAGTCGATTACCGCCAATTGATCAGAATTCAGCGACCTTTTTTAATCGATATGTTATTGATGAGCACTATGGGGGTCTCGCGCTTTCTGACGAAGGAGAGCGTTGCGCACAACTACTGGCCAATCCGGCGCATAAAACGATGATCATGGGTAATCATGGCGTCATGACAATAGGGGACAGCGTCGGAGATGCTTTTAACCGACTCTATTATTTTGAGCGCGCGGCGCGGACCTATGTTCAGGCATTGCAGACCAATCAACCACTTCGTGTGTTGCCAGATGAGATCGCCGAAAAAACAGCAAGTCAAATTGAGGCGTATCCTTCACAAGATGATCGTCATTTGAGTGAAATTCTGGCAATTCTGGATAAAGAAGAGCCGGAATTTCGCACCTAGTCTATTGATCAGTGACCTCAAAAAGGTTTTGAAATTTTTTTTATATTTCTCGCACACGCAATATGACTGAGTGGTGGCCAGCGATTGGCTCAGCGGTGCTTGCTTACGGGTGGTGGCTTCTTGCGGGCGGGCTTTTATTGGTCGCATGGGTGTTTAGACGGTCCGATCGCTCAGAGATTGATATTCGAACTGCTGTTGGTCTAATCGGGCGTGAGCTGGAACAGTCGCCTGATCGGCTCTATGTCTCGGTTCATCCCAACTGGTCGGTTTATCGCAAACAAGTCAGTCATCGCCTCAAACAAGCAGTTCCTAGTTTATCCACCGACTTAATTGGTCAGGTTTTGGCTGAGTTTGATGCCTGTTATGAACTTTCAGATGGGGTGTACATTCGCCTGGGTTCAGCGGCGGATGATTCGGTACCCTTGACTGAAAATGATTTCGTGCCGCTTGTTGTGCCTACTGAAAATTTTCGATTACAAAAGTTGCAGACCCGTCGTCGATGGCGCCGAACGAGAGCGGTCGCAGCTAGTATTTCCATTTATGGCGTCGTTGTCATCGCTGGACTTTGGATACTTATTTTGATTCGCGGACTTGGGTGAGCATGTTGGTGAAAGCTGAAATTAACCTCCGCCTTAATCAGTAGAGGTTTCTTCTCGGGGCTGAACCAGTGCCAAAGCCCCAATCATAATGACGAGTGAAAACCAAACCCAGATCGAGTGGGACTCGTCGTAAATTATGATTCCCCACAATACGCCAGCGAGGGTAACGAGGTAGGCGCATTGACTGGCAAAGACCGGTCCGGAACGCATCACCAGGTAAAAAAATCCGGCATAAGCGCCCGCAGTGATAGCGCCCATCGCAATAATGGCCCAGCCCGGTCGTGTCAGGGGCCATGGCAGCATCGAAAATGCATCAGCCCACCAGACGATCGGAGTCAGCATAATGGTGGCGCACGTAAGCATGCCTGTGACGACTGCAAAAACATCACTATTTTTTGGGGTTTTTATAGCAATGACAAGATTCTCTAAGGCGTAGCATCCCGCTGCAAGTACCATGATTAAAACCCAAAACGTGGCAGACGGCTTTGGTAGGCTAGTGCTCGGCATGACTAGAAATGCGATAGAAATGATTCCGAGCACAACGCCCAGAATCCGACCAAATGATGGCGTTTCGATTCTTAAAATAATCGCCCCAACGAATGTTGTTAGCGGTACTGTCGCCACCGTAATCGATAGCACCCCGGCGCTGACTTCAGAGGCCGCATAAAAATAAAGCGTACCCGGGATGACAGAGCCGAGTAATCCACATATGACATACAGGCGTAAGTAATGCTTTGTAAGCGGTACCCGTTTACGGGTGATTAAGCAGAAAAATCCAAGACAGATCGTACTGACGATACACATCCAGTAGTTGATCGCGAGTGGATGGAAATCGCCCTCGGTCGACATTCGGGCGAGTGAAAATGAAAAACCCCAGGAAATTCCCAGTAGGATCAAAATGGTGAAGTTCCAGATTTTGCTCAACTGCAAAAGACTGCCACGACGATTCTTTTTGAGTGTTTCAGACTGCACAAATCAGCTCCAGTTAAATTGTATTAACGGTGGGAAATGTTGAGTTAAACGAGGACGAAAGGCAGCATCATCGGCACGATAACAATGGCGGCGATGTTTCCAAATCCCACCATGGCGGCCACTTTCATCGGCTCTTGATCGTATTGCTCGGCAACCAGATAAACCAGTACAGCCGGTGGAAGCGCGCTATAAAGCAATAGGGGACGGAACTGTTCTGGCGGGAGCTGGAGTATGGGCTGGATAATCAGCGCAATAACGACCCCGGTCAGTGGGCAAATTACGGCGCCCATTAAGCCGATCTTCCAGTCGCTGAGCTTCACATCCACAAGCCGAATGCCAAGTGTAAATAGCATGACGGGAATCAATGCATCCCCCAGCATCTCAATGGGAGTGGCGACTACACTAGGGATGGAAATATTTAACAGGCTGACCAGAAGTCCAGCGATTGACGCAATAATAGTCGGTGAAGACAACACATTACGCCAGTGGACTTTTTTGTCGACGATGTATATTCCGACTGAAAAATACATTAAGTTGGTAACGATGAGAAGCACAATAGCAGGGGCTAGACCTTCATGACCAAAGGCAAGTATTGCGAGAGGAAGCCCAAGATTCCCGCAATTATTAAACATCATGGGGGGTAAAAATGTTCGCGGATCATATTTAAGTGCGATTGCAATCGGCCAAGCGAGCAGGCCTGAACCCAAAAATATCGCGACAGCCGCAATGGCAAGTTCTGGATATTGACCGAGATCAAAGTCCTGACGTGACATCACACTAAAAACCAAAGCCGGCAAAAAGACGTTTACGGAAAGCGTATTGATGCTCGCAATATCGGTTCGTCGTTTTAAACTGTAAAGATAGCCAAGTCCCGCCACCGCAATGACGGGAATCATGACCTCGAAAATTCGGATGAGCATGTAGAGTGCGGACCTATCGGATGGATCACAACGCAAGTAAAGTAGACGTTATTTTCTCAGATCAGAAACATAAAACGAAGGTTGTTAGCGACTATTTTTAACCGGATAAAGACGATTAACGTTAATCCCTCCTAATGCCTCTCGAGTCACCAATGGATTCCATTCAAATCTATCTCATCACTGCCGCTATCTTTTTCCTGGGCGGTGCGGTCAAAGGTACGGTCGGGTTTGGGCTGCCGCTCGTGTCAATTACGCTGTTAACACCGTTTTATGGGCTGGTTGATGCGATTGGATTGATGGTGATACCAGCTGTTGTGACCAATTTTTGGCAAGCACTTACGGGTGGAAATTTCGGGATCTCTTGGCGCCGACTATGGACACTCTATGTTTCTGGCGCAGTGGTTACCGCAATATCGGCAACCATGCTGCTGCAGATTCACTCCCGATGGCCGATGGCTTTACTGGGCGCTGTGATTATCGTTTATAGCATCAGTGGACTGGCAGCCTGGCGTTATAGACCGCCGGGCGAAAAAGAACGATGGCTCTCGCCCCTGATGGGGATAAGCACCGGCTTTTTCACGGGCCTGACCGGGGTGCTTGTATTTCCGATGACCATTTATCTCAAGTCTTTAAAACTGGATCGTTCAATGATGATTCAGGCAATGGGTATTTATCTCGTGCTTGCAAACTTGACGGTGGCAAGCGTGTTTGGATGGCAGGGTGCTTTCCCCAAAGAGACGAGTGTTGTAGCGGTGATTGGCGTGGGGGCAGGTCTTATCGGAATGGTTGTGGGTCGATGGATTCAGCAACAACTTTCAGATCGGGTTTTTGAGAGAGCGTTTTATTTTGTGCTTGGTTTGCTGGGGATTTTTATTATTTTGAAGGCGCTTATTTGGGAGTAGATTACCAGTATTTCTCGTAATGCACTTGACCGGGCGATCTGGGTTTATGGATCGAAAGACCATATTTTTCGACCAAAATCTCAACAAGACCGCCTTCGGTTTCAAAGTGTAATGCCCCGGTTTTCCGATCCTCTTTTGGAATACCAATCATGGCTGGATTGCCACAGGCAAATACATGAGTATGTTTAGCTGATATCGAAACGCCAAATTCATCTCTCAGTGTGTCGTTGCGGAAATAGTCCTGTATGTAACGTTTATCACCGCCTTCCCGAGTAATAAGCGGGATATAGCTCACATGACTGTGACGGGTTGCTAGCGCTTCAATCTGAGATGCATAAGCAAGCTCAGACCGGTACCGGACACACTCCATCATGACAACTTGTTTACAGTTTTGAATACAGCGCTCTAGCATGGTCATGTGGGGTGCAACTCCGGTACCCGTCGACAGCAAGATCATTGTCATTTCGGAATCGAGATCTGGCAGTAGATAGGTGCCCACCATTTTGGGACGCACGTAGATTCGATCACCCTCTTTCTGCTCAAATAGAAGGGGGGTAAATTCACCTTCGGGGACGCGAATAATCAGGAGTTCGAGTAGCGAAGGGTCATGAGTGGGTGTAATTGACTGGGACAATGAATACGGTCTTCGAATTAACTTATTCTTGACGGGGTCCACGAGGCCAATACTGACGTAATGACCAGGGAGTCTGCCTGGAATCACTTCATCTGGTTTGATAAAAAAGATCGAAAGACCGTCCGCAATATGCTCGATACTCTCTATTGTTGCGTTATAACTCTCGACGCCTTCCGGCTTTTTTATAGACATAAAAGTGTAATTTAATTAATCTTTCAGATCACTTGATGAGATATTTTCTTAACTAAGAACGCTCAGCATAATACGCCGCTAACGGTACACCAGTCCTTTAAAAGAAACAATGACTCTAACGCAATCAATACACGGCATACGTGCAGTTCTCTTCGACGTCTTTGGCACTGTGGTGGACTGGCGAAGCTCCATATCACAAGAGGTAACGAGCTTTGCCAAGCGTTGTGATTCAGTGGTAGATGGCGAAGTGTTCGCAGATCGTTGGCGCGCACTCTACCAACCTGCCATGGAAAGAGTACGTTCGGGCTGTATTGAATTTGTACCGCTTGATCAATTGCACCGAGAGAATCTTGATCAGACCTTGATAGAGTTCTCGTTAACGAATGTAAGTGAGGCCGAGATTGAAAATCTTAACCTTGCGTGGCACCGACTCGATCCTTGGCCGGATGTGGTGCCGGGTTTACAGAAACTGAAGAGTGGATATCAGATCGGAACGCTTTCAAACGGTAATATTGACCTGATAAAGAATATGGCTCGTCATGCAGGATTACCGTGGGATGCAATTCTTGGCGCAGAAGTGGCGAGAGCTTATAAGCCTCAACCACAGGCTTATTTGGGTTCTGCAGCAGCGATAGGGTTCGAGCCATCGCAATGCATGCTGGTTGCAGCCCACAACAATGACCTTAAAGCCGCGCTAGAGGTTGGCTTTAAAACTGCCTTCGTCGCTCGACCTTTCGAACACGGCTCCGATCAGGAGACCGATCTTTTCGCAGAGGAGGAATACGACATCGTTGCTCAGGACTTTATGGACCTTGCTGAGCAACTGGGTTGCTGACTTGTCTAGAGGCGTTGTCGTTCGGCCAGTACAACGGCAAGCCCGCTTAATACGACAACCCCGGCGCCTATTAATGCGTGGGTTGCGGGTATCTCCATAAAAAATAAGAAACCCCAAAGCGCGGCCCAGACGAGTGTGGTGTATTCCAGTGCGCCCACCAGATAAACCGGGGCGTAGCGAAAGCCGTTGGTGATGGCGTATTGACCGAGTAATGCGACAACAGACAGTCCTAGCATTAGCAAAAGATTATTTAGATCTGGCGTTATCCAGGTCCAAGGCGCGCTGATCAGGCTGACAATTAAAATAGAAAGGGCGCCAGTGAGCAACATCAGTTCTGAGGATTCGGTTTTTGAAAGATGTCGCGTGTAAAGGCCGAGTCCGGCAAAACTGACGCATCCAAAAAGTGCTGCGCACGCGCCGATCCAGTCCACATCAGCACCTGTTGGTTGGATAATAAAAAGAACACCAATAAAACCCGCAATGACCGCAAGAATCTGTCGACCATTAGGCGCCTCTGAGAGGATCATGCCGGATAAAATAGCCAGGATAATGGGGTAAGCAGAGGCGATCGATATTGCATCAACCAGTGGCATTCGGGTGATCGCGTAGTAATAACTGAGAAACGCCGTAAGATTGAACAGCGCCCGCAATAAATGCGCACCTGGTTTTTTGGTGACGAGTCCCGCAGCGCCCCATCTGCCGAAGCAAATAAGGGCAAACACGGGAACCATCACGACACTTCGTATCAGTAGTAATTGCAATAGCGAAAAATCAGCCGAAAGCCATTTCACCAGCGCGTCTTGTATTGAAAAAAGAAATGAGCCTACTAACGTAAAAGCGCCACCCAGGAAAACAACGCGTTTCAAGGTGCGGCTGCCATGGTTATGCCTATCAAGCGAAGATTACGGTCAACGCAGTTCCCGCGCATGATGGGCAACATGCTCGCCGATAAATGAACTAATAAAGTAGTAACTATGATCGTAGTCTGGCTGTTTGCGGACGATAAGATTAAGGCCCGCTTTATTAAAGGCAGTCGCTAGCGCGTCAGGCTTTAGTTGTTCCTCAAGAAAATTATCAGCCTCGCCCTGATCAACAAGGATAGGACCTGAAAATTTCGAAGAGGTGGCGAGCTCACAAGCATCCCACTCCTGCCAGAGGGCCTGGTCAGGCCCGAGATACCCGGTAAATGCTTTTTGACCCCACGGACAATTGATGGGATTACTGATTGGCGCAAATGCAGAACATGACCGAAAAACATCGGGACGCTTGAGCGCACTGATGAGTGCGCCGTGACCCCCCATTGAATGGCCGGTTACGCCCAATCGTTGTGGATCGCATCCATGCGCTTGTGTTATCAGAGCGGGAAGCTCTTCAGTGACGTAGTCAAACATTTTATAATTTTGATCCCAGGGCGAACGAGTGGCGTTGATATAAAAGCCTGCACCTGAACCAAAATCATAATCATCGTCCTCCCCCGGCAGTTGAAGACCGCGAGGAGAGGTATCCGGCATGACGAGAACCAACCCGTGTTCTGATGCATATCGTTGCGCGCCGGCTTTTTCGGCGGCGTTAGCCCAGGTACAGGTCAGCCCCGAAAGATAAAGTAAAGCGGGCTTCGGTTCAGTGTTTGCGGGATCAGGATCAAAAATCGCAAATTCCATCTCGCATTTTGTAACCTCGCTTTGGTGCCGATAGACTTGCTGTCGCCCGCCAAATGCGTGCATTTCCTGTAAACGTTCCATAAATGAATACTTAGAAAGTGACAACGCTGCGGATTGACTTACCTTCATGCATCAGATCGAACGCCGTGTTAATTTCCTCGAGCGGCATCGTATGGGTAATGAGATCGTCGATATTGATCTTGCCATCCATATACCAGTCAACAATCTTCGGTACATCGGTGCGACCTTTGGCTCCGCCAAAAGCAGTTCCTCTCCAGTTGCGTCCGGTCACCAACTGAAACGGTCGTGTGGAGATCTCTGCGCCTGCCGGAGCAACTCCAATAATGATGCTAGTGCCCCAGCCTTTATGGCAGCATTCGAGTGCTTGCCGCATCACGTTTACGTTACCAATACATTCAAAGCTGTAATCGGCACCGCCGCCGGTCAGGTCAACAAGATAGGGCACCAGATCGCCTTCGACTTCGCTTGGATTTACAAAGTGAGTCATACCGAATTTTCGACCCAGCGCTTCTCGTTCAGGGTTAAGGTCCACGCCCACGATTTTATCGGCACCGACCAGTCGCGCGCCTTGAATCACATTCAGTCCGATGCCGCCGAGTCCAAAGACCACAACGTTTGCACCTGGTTCAACTCTGGCCGTATTAATGACAGCGCCAATTCCGGTCGTCACACCGCAACCGATGTAGCAGACCTTATCGAAGGGTGCGTCTTCTCTAATTTTGGCAAGCGCAATTTCGGGGACGACGGTGTAGTTAGAAAATGTCGACGTGCCCATGTAGTGAAACAGGCGATCAGATCCTAATGAAAATCGACTACTCTCATCCGGCATGAGACCGCGTCCTTGCGTTTCACGAATGGCCTGACAGAGATTGGTTTTGCCAGAGGTACAGTAATCACAGGTGCGACATTCGGGCGTATATAGCGGGATGACATGATCAGCCGGTCGAAGCGATGTGACGCCTTCACCGACCTCCACGACAATGCCAGCTCCTTCATGGCCCAAAATGGCGGGAAACAGCCCCTCGGGATCATCGCCAGACAGAGTGAATGCGTCGGTATGGCAAATGCCCGTTGCTTTGATTTCGACGAGCACTTCACCTTTTCGGGGTCCGTCAACTTTTACCGTTTCAATGCTGAGTTGTTGACCGGCTTTGACGGCTACAGCGGCACGACTTTCTATCATGATCTTCCCCAAGAGATTGCTAAAAATTTTGACCTCTGATTATATAGAACCCCTCAATTTTTGAATAACCATTACTAAAAAATGTCTATCCGGTTTGAACG
>JABHUE010000111.1 GCA_018672825.1 Pseudomonadota bacterium
GCGTCACGCCGGGAGGACCCGAGGCGATTGACTGCGAAGCGGGAGAGATCGAGGTCAATGGAGGCTGTGAAGTGCCGGGGGGTGAAGGCTCTTATTGTCCTGAAGGGCAAGTCGAGATCGATGGCGTGTGTGAAATTCCAAGCGAGGGATCGGATCCAAATTGTCCAGAAGGTGAGATCCCAATCGATGGCTACTGCAAGGTGCCGGATACCGGAATTGATCAACCGACGCCCGGTTTGGGTTGTCCGGGCGATCTGCAGGAAGCCGACGACGGGTCCTGTCAATGCTCCGGTGATTTGATTCCCGATGACGATAACCCGTTATCGTGCGTAGCGCCGTGGCCTCTGCCTGATGAGTGCGCGGCAGACGAGGAACTGATCGATGGCAAGTGTGTGAGTTCGTCAGTTTGTGGGGTCTCGAATTTATATTTATGGTCAGCGGGGAACTATGCTTTAGCAGTTGATGGGTGTGCCAACTATCTCAATGACGGCATCAGCAGAAGAATTGCAACCTTGAAAGAGGCGCGATGCCTATGCGAAAACGGGGAACTGATTCCCTACACTTATTGGACTTCCACTGAAACTGACGACAAAGACATTTTTGGTAATTCGATGGGCCATTATTGGACTATTGCGGGTGGGGCCTCTTGCCGGGTAAATAGTAAAGATGGGACAGGCGGCAGCCTGGCAGCCGCCTGCGTGACAGATTAATCAGTTTGGCTTTTAGCGGGTCAATTGATTCGATACAAAGTCGTTCATCCCGTTAGTTTTGAATCGTGACCTAGCCTTTAACGGTTTTTCTCAGGAAAAGACAGCATGCCGATTCCTCTTTAGTGCGCTTTTCGCTGGGCACCGGCGCCAATACGGAAACAAAGTTGCTATCAGGATGCGTCGTTTGGCATAGTTGATTAAAGCATCGGGGGATCACGATCTTTATTGATAGATTTTCAATAGCCGTGCTCCATTTCAGACTTGAATCAATTTTTACAGCGGGTGATTAGCTAATGTTCAACTTAATAATTTTGATCATGATGTCGTTGGCTTGGGCTTCAAGCTATGTCGTGATTTCGACTGTTGAGTTGATACTTTCGCCGCTCTCGATAAGTGCAGCGTTGACAACCGTTGGCGCAATTGTGATGGTTTTTATTGTGCGGGTTATTCAAAGACGCCCACTTCTGCCAACGTTGATTTCGAATCCTGTGCCGCTGCTTGTCATGTCGTTGACCGCGATTAGTCTGCCCCAATTGTCGGTGGTCATTGCGGAAAAGGATGTCGCACCTGGGCTGGCTGCGGTCATTGGCACAACTGTTCCCGTCGCTACTTTTCTGGTTTCGGCTTTTATCCTTAAAACGACACCTAAAAACTGGATTAATCTTTTGGGTATCTTTGTCGCCGTGGCAGGGATTGTCACTTTTGCTGATCCAAAAGAGTTGATGGCTCACAAGGGTGCTATTTCGTCCATTGGCATCATGATGGCGGGGGGATTGGTATTCGTGGCGAATGGCATCTACGCCCAGCGGGCGACCTGTCATCTTGATCAGATAGCGTTGACAACCTGGATTCTTATCTTCGCGGCAATTGGCTTGTCGACTCTTGCACTCGTATTTGAAGGCGGGCTACCAGAGGCGTTGCTCAACACGAAAGTGTTAATGGAGATTGGTTTTGGTGGAGCGATCACCATGGCAGCGGCTTATTACCTGTATTATTTTTTGCTTGCCCGGGCAGGGCCATCGTTTGCTTGCCTTTACGCTTTTTTGGTCCCACCGCTTGGTGTCTTGCTCTCAGTAATGTTTGCCGGTATGACGCTTAATGTCCTCAATGTCGTTGGCCTTGGTGTATCGCTTATGGGGCTAGCGCTCGTGTTCATCGGAAATGCAAGATCAGGGAATCGGTCATGAGAGGCGGCTTCAAAAAAGGTTTGAGCGCAATCATCTGGGTTATGTTTTTATTTGTGGCTTTAAAGTCGATGGCGGCAGAAGTGCCAACCTGCGATGTGCGACAAGATAAAAAACTGATTCCAACCGATCCCGCACTCTGTGAATCACTTCATGATGCGGTGAGGGATCCCAGCGGCCTGGCGCTCGATAAATACGAAGCGGTTCTTAGTCAATTTCTTGGAAACTATTGCCACCGCAACGCTGCTGCCGGCTGGGTTCGAGATAAGAAGCTCAGGAATACCGGTCCTTTCATCACATCACATAAGGATGGCGAGTGGCAGGGGCGCGCCTTTGGTGTTCATGCTCCGGTTGTCATCTGGTATTCCCCTGAGGCGATTGAATGGATTCGAGAGAACCGTGGGCTTGATGATATTGGCGTTGGGTCCGATCGCAGCCCGGTTCCGGATGGCGCGATGCTTATCAAGGAAATGTACCCAGCGCCAATCGCCGCCTGCGAGACGGTAGACCCGCTTCACTTGTTTCCTTCAAATGGCGCGGCGGTCATGATTCGCGACCGGAGCGCATCCCACGATGGTTGGTTCTGGGGTTGGTATGGCTGGAAAGGGTGGACACCAGACTGGCCTGCAGATTCAAGAACCAATCGACTGGCTTATATGGGATTTGGCCAATACTGTGTGAATTGCCATGCCTCGGCCCGCGATAACTTGACGTTTTCATCTGTTGACAATATTCAAAATGAGCCAGGCGAGCCGATCGCCTACCTTAATCAAAATTGGATTGATCTTGAGGCGCCACACGGCCATCACAAAAAGACGCCCGCACCGGTTATTACAAAGAAGTCCGAGCATACAGCTGAGTGGCGCGCGGCTTATCTCAGAGCTTACCCCCTGCAGGGTAGAACAGTGCCACCCATACGATCCGAGATTGCGAATATGCCGTCGCAGACTTACGACAATGTTTGGATGCCTGCGCCAGAGAAGGTCGATCACAGAAATTTTGTAACGTCAGACCAATGTCTCGGCTGTCATGATGCAGGTTCGACCGGGCTGCAGTTTGATATGACTGCGTTAGACGCCGAATCCGGAAAAATGCTGAATCTCTCTCCATACGCTACCTGGCGGACCTCTCCAATGGGGCTCGCCGGGCGCGATCCCATTTTTTCCTCTCAATTGGCGAGCGAAACCCAAACATTTCA
>JABHUE010000151.1 GCA_018672825.1 Pseudomonadota bacterium
AAGATGAACAGCGTCCTGTGGAATCTCGAAAGTTTCAGAGTGCCACTGAAAAAAGTATGTCTCTTCCTGTAAAAAGTTACCGCCCTTTTCAGTTGGCAGAACAGGCCAGTAACCAATCTCAACCACGTTGTCCCCCCGTGGTCCCACCTTGGCGCCTAACACGCGCGCCAGTTGCTGGGCGCCAAGGCAAATACCCAACATAGGGACTCTCTGAGGCAAAACTGTTTTTTCGATCCAATTAAGTTCGGCTTTAATTCCCGGATCATTATCATCAGTAGCACTCTGAGGACCACCAAAAACAATAACCGCCTTATAAGCAGAAAGGTCCCGAGGCAATTGATCACCAATACAAGGGCAAAAGCGATCAAGCTCATAACCTCTCGCAATGAGATTTCTTCCCAGAAGACCCGGAGTAGAAACCTCTTGATGAACGACCGTCAAAATCCGATTTTTTTGGCTCATATAAAAATTTGGTTACGCTCAATTTTAGGGATTAAAAATTTATCATGAATCTTTATCTGCTAATTAAAAAAGACTAGACAGTTTCAAATCATAACTGTATATATAAACAGTACTTAAGATGTTTTAATTATTTCAACCCAATCATTAGCCTCATGAACACGCCTCTAACCAACCGACAATTACAAGTGCTTGAATGCATTCAATCTTTTGTTGAAGCCACTGGCATGCCGCCTACGCGTGCAGAAATTGCCAAGCAGCTAGGATTTCGATCAGCTAATGCAGCAGAAGATCATCTGCGGGCGCTCGCGCGCAAAGGCGCAATTGAACTTCAGTCTGGTGCATCGCGTGGCATTCGACTGCTATCGCCGTCCGGCATACCAGTGGTGGGTGAGGTTGCAGCTGGCAATCCTATTCTTGCTACAGAACATATTGAAGATCATTATCCTCTACCACCCAAACTGTTTAACCCCAGAGCGCATTACCTCCTGCGTGTGCGTGGCATGAGCATGCAAGATGCGGGAATCCTTAACCGCGACCTACTAGCCGTACATCGCACTCAAGAAGCGGCTAACGGTCAAATTGTTGTCGCGCGCTTAGAAGATGAGGTCACTGTAAAAGAATTTCGAAGGCGCGGAAATATAGTAACGCTTACACCCAAGAATCCTGAATTTGAACCTGTTAAAGTGGACTTACGTGAGCAACCTCTGGTTATTGAGGGTATTGGCGTAGGCGTAATACGAAACGAGCCGATCTCATGACGCTAGAGTCCTGTCTGCAGCGACAGGATATCTGGCGCAGCAGAAAAATATCAAAGTCATCCGATGCGGTTGCAACTGGATTTAAGGCTCTTGACCACCGCTTACCCGGAGGGGGCTGGCCAAAAGGTGCGTTGACAGAAATTCTTGTTGAGAATGTTATTCGTAGCCCGCTGTGGTTGATCTTGCCCATGCTGGCAGCGCTGACGACATTGCGATCCTGGCAGGCCTGGATTAATCCACCTGCTCTACCCTACCCACCCGGACTAGATCAAAGTGGCATCGATTTATCAAAAACTCTTCTTATTGAAACTAAGGATCATGCCGAGATCTTATGGTCCACTGAGCAAGCATTGCGTTCGAGAGCATGTAGTACTGTTATCTGCTGGCCTAGCAAACTAACCCAAACAGAGATGCGTCGGTTACAACTTGCTGCGGAAGATGGAGACACATTGGGCATTTGTTTTCGCAATCAAACCGCTTTACGACAGCACAGCATGGCAACCCTAAGAATGCGATGCTATGAGTCACCCGATGGAATGGAGATTGACTTTCTTAAATGCCGAGGCGGGCCATTACACCAAAATATCTCTCTACATAGATTAAGAGGTAATACTTCAGCCACTATAAACACATAATGGCTCAGTTGTATCCACAGAAAAATCCTGAGCGGATTAATAAAGCCAGGCGTCATCAGCTGACGCTCGCTAAAGCCGAGTGGCCAGATACTCCCACCGCCCCCACTGGAACGCAAACCAGTCATCTATGGCTAGCCCTTCATCTGCCTTTGCTGCCCTTGGAGGCTTTAGGGTGTCAACAGAAAAATTGGCCGACCGCAGTCTACACACAAGGTAACCGAGAACAACAAATTGTTACTGCAAATCCGGCCGCTCAAAATAGCGGCATCCA
The DNA here is from genome assembly GCA_018672825.1 of Pseudomonadota bacterium. Lineage (GTDB taxonomy): Bacteria > Pseudomonadota > Gammaproteobacteria > Arenicellales > UBA868 > UBA868. The sequence goes on from JABHUE010000151.1 coordinate 2,127, forward strand.
TACTCGTATGTCCCTCAGTGCAGCGCGAGCACTCGTTCCATCTCTTCAGACCGTACAGCAAAGTATCGACTTAGAAAAAACATATCTTCGCCAGCTCGCTATACAGGCTGGACATTGGACGCCAGACATCACACTCCTCGAGGATGGCCTATTGCTCAATATTGCAGGCAGTATTCGACTTTTTGGCGGGATCACCTCTTTAGTGGATCAAATTCAAATATGGATTTTTGAAATCGCAATTAACCCCTGTATAGCCGTGATGCCAACAGCAGCGAGCGCTATTCTTTGTGGGCGATCCGGAGAATCACTAATTGTTAATTCAAAAAAAGATATTCGCCCTGCTATAAACAAGTTGCCAGCGACGTACTTAATCACTGACATAAAAGGTCGTCGATTGTTGACGCAAATTGGCGCTCGCACAATAGGCGATCTTCTTCGGCTGCCTCGTGATGGGTTGGCGAGGCGTTTTACACCAAACTTGATTACTCAACTAGATCAACTCGTGGGAGATGCTCCTGACCCGCAAATCGTTTTCAAGTCGGCATTAAAATTTTCAGAGCAATTCTCTCTGGATGTGGCAGTTAGTAACATGGCATTGCTACAACCCCTTACGCACCAGCTGCTAGAAAAACTATGCGACTACTTATATAAAAAGCACGCGCAAGCAGAGGAGATGCAGTGGCAACTCACTAATGATCGCGAGGAAATTTATAATATTCCAGTATTGCTCACTAAGCCAAATCGGGAGCTTGTCTCGCTGAGTGAGCTATCTCGATTAGCGTTTGAAAACGCTCAAGTCAAAGCGCCTATCACTGCCATCATGCTTCAAGTTAATCGATTTTCAGTTTTTATACCTAGCAGCAAGGATCTCTTTGAGACTCGAACTGAAAACAGAAATGAAAGCAACTCTATAGTCGAGAAATTAAGAAACCGCCTTGGCAAAAATGCCGTGCATGGCTTAAGAACTCAGGCAGATCATCGACCTGAAAAAGCATGGGACCGATGCGACCCTGGACAAATAGGGGCAACACTGTTTGGTGGTGCGCGACCTCTTTGGCTTTTAGAAACGCCAAAATCTATTCGTGTATCCAATGGCCGGCTGTTCTTTGGCAATCAAACCTTATCGATTCAACCGTCGCGTGAGCGTATCTGTAGCGGATGGTGGGATGACCAAGCAGTGAGGCGTGATTATTACTTTGCTGAAACCGCTTCCATAAAATTATGGATATTTCGCGATCTTGATAGTGGCAGCTGGCATCTGCATGGTATCTTTTAGTATCACCAAGTCCCCAACCTATTCATTAAATAAATTTTAAACCTGTGTCATTTCATCGCGACATTCTTCGTCGACAATTTCTGAAAGATGCTAATGCTGAACATATGCATCTTGATCCTATGCATCAAGATGCGTCATTTCGTCGATATTTTCGACTCAGTGATGAACGGCATCGACGCCTGCTAATGGATGCACCTCCGCCACAGGAAGATCTAGGTAAATGGATTGACATCGCCTCTCATCTCACCGCAATCGACCTACATCCTCCAAAAATATTTAAAGCAGATCAAGTTAACGGGTTCGCCCTAATCGAAGACTTTGGCGACAACACCTTCACCAAACTCCTTAATGATCATAAAGATCCTGAAGGTCTTTATGGACCCGCAATCGATCTTTTAGTCCACCTGCACCAGCATCAGAATGCCATGGCAATTGACATTCCTTCCTACGATCTTCAAACATTGATGACCGAGGCTCATCTGCTAACCGACTGGTTCTTGCCCGTCGTCAATGATCAAGCTCTGTCGTCGAGCTTGGAAGAGCAATATACCAATGCATGGTCTGCAATCCTGTCTCAGCTTCCGTCCCCCGCGGTTTCTCTTGTGCTACGGGATTTTCATGTCGACAACCTCATGCTGATCTGTGGAAATACCTCAAACCATCAAATCGGGTTACTCGATTTTCAAGATGCAAGAATTGGCCCGATGGCCTATGACATTGTCTCTCTTCTTGAAGATGCTCGACGTGACATACCTGAGCCATTTGCCTCAAAAATGCTTGAACGTTATACCGACGCCATGCCGCTCTTGGATATGCAAAATTTTGAACTATGGTACTGCGTACTTGCCGCACAAAGGCATTGCAAGGTTTTAGGTATTTTTAGCCGGCTGGCGATTCGAGACCATAAAACTCAATATCTTGCTCATTTAACGCGCGTCCTACGATTGCTTCGAAAAAATCTGCAATTCCCAGTCCTAGCGCCCCTAAAAGAGTGGCTGGATCAGGTGATTGGCGACCGGGGAGTACCAACTCAAATAGATTTAGTCAAGATCCGCTCGACGCTTGAGATATCTTGACCCAATAACAACCCAAAAACCTAGCGAGACGCAATATGGAAACAATTTCTTGGTCCGATTTTGAGCGAGTCGAGATTCGCGTGGGCACCATTATCACCGCGGAAGTATTTAAAGAGGCGAGAAAGCCCGCCTACATACTTCAGGTTGATTTCGGTGAAGAAATTGGCATTCTAAAATCCAGCGCCCAGATTACCGACCTCTATAAACCTGAAGAACTAACCGGAACCCAAGTCATTGGTGTTGTGAACTTTCCGTCAAAACAAATCGGTCCGATAAAGTCTCAATGTCTTGTTACCGGCTTTTCGCTTGACCAGAGCACCGTCGTGCTTGCTAAGCCGGATCGACCCGTTCCCAACGGGCTCAAGCTCGCCTGATTTCAGGCCACCAGTTCGTCGAGATCGTCACGGGGCAGGTTCGGCGCACAGACCGCCCGACTAAACGCAGTGGACTGCGGGGAAATTTGCCGAGCGTAGTAGAGGCTGCTCAGCATTTTTGAGCGTAAAAAAGTGTCACTTCCCTCTTGCGCATCAAGCATATTTTTTGCCTCGCGGGCCGCTTTGGCCATCTGCCATCCGCCTGCGGCAACGCCCCAGAGCATCAAGTAATTAAAAGAGTCAAAAAACGGTGATCTAGGATTATCTTTTGCAGACTCCAGAATACTCTGGGTCGCGTCCTCAAGGTCGGTAACTGACTCTGCCACGGCAACCGCGATCTCCTGAACAACGAAGTCACCCTGCATGGATGCTAACGAAATATCATTGCGAATTTCGCTGATCATCTCGCTAACCATCTGTCCACCGTCACGAATCAATTTCCGACCGACGAGATCTGCGGCCTGAATACCTGTTGTGCCCTCGTAAATCGTGGTAATCCGTGCGTCTCTATAGTGTTGCGCGGCTCCTGTTTCTTCAATAAACCCCATTCCGCCATGCACCTGAAGCGCGAGCGCGGTTACCTCATTGCCCACTTCAGAACTCCAGCCTTTGACCACTGGAGTGAGAACGTCAACACGCTGCTGCCCGAGTGAGCGTTGTTTCGGGTCAGGATGATTAGACGCCCTATCTGCGCAGGATGCCGTATAAAGTGAAAGTGCGCGCATCGCTTCAATCCGGCTTCTCATGCTCAGCATCATTCGCTGAACATCCGGATGATTAGCGATCGGTGATCGATCCCCTGTAGTATCACCAACGACTCTTCCTTGCACCCGATCCCGCGCATAACTCAGTGAGCGTTGATAGGCCCGTTCCGCAACGGCGTAACTCTCGATCCCAACGGCATGGCGAGCGCGATTCATCATTATGAACATATACTCGAGCCCGCGATTTTCTTCGCCTACCAAGTAACCTACCGCGCCGCCATTGTCTCCATACGATAGCACTGCGGTCGGACTGCCATGAATACCCAATTTATGTTCAAGTGATACACAGTAAACATCATTTCGCTGACCCGGATTACCATTCGAATCAGGAATAAATTTAGGCACAATAAATAAAGAAATGCCTTTCACTCCCTCAGGCGCATCAGGTGTACGAGCCAGCACGAGATGAATAATGTTTTCAGCCAAATCATGTTCGCCATACGTAATGTAGATTTTTTGGCCACTCAACAAATAGTGATCTTCGCTCGAGGGCACGGCACGAGTACGTACTGCTGAAAGATCAGAGCCTGCCTGAGGTTCGGTCAGATTCATCGTTCCCGTCCACTCACCGGATACCATTTTGGGCAAGAAACGCGATTTCTGCTCCTCACTCCCTTTAGCTAGAATTGCCTCTGCAGCGGTTTGTGAGAGCATCGGACACAGTCCAAATGCCATGTTAGACGCGTCCCACATCTCTTGAACCGCGCATGCCAACACCTGAGGAAGCCCTTGGCCACCGAATGACGGATCCAGCGCAAGGCCTGTCCAGCCACCTTCAATAAACTGGGTGTACGCAGCCCTCCATTCAGGAGATGTTGTGACCACTCCCTCGTTTACAGCGGGTGGCGTCTGGTCACCCAAATAGTTGATAGGCGATAAGACATCCTTCGAGAAACGAGCCGCCTCCCCGAGCACGGCGTCAATGAGATCAGGACTCGCATCCTCAAATCCAGGCCAAGTCGTCAAGTCCTCTTTATTGGAGAGCTTTAGCGCAAAACGAAGGTCATCAATCGGGGCGATATATTCTGGCATTACGTTACTCTTTTTTATCAAACAAAATAAAGGACAGTGATGAAATTACCGGTGATTATAGGTTTGAGCACGTGAATGAATCAATTTCTAACTGACCACGAATAGACGCTATTAACGAAGAATTTTGCCTATCTTGACAAAGAAATTATGGTATCGTCATTTCACTTTACAACCCAATCGAAGGGGGAAAAATGGCATTACACGGAAGATGTTACTGCGGAGACGTCCAATACGAACTCAACGGCGAACCCCAAGCGTCGTTGCAATGCTATTGTCGAGAGTGCCAGTACATCAGCGGCGGCAATCCTGCCGCGCTCATCATTTTCCCGAAAGAGGCTTTTCATTTGACCCAAGGGGAATTAAGCGAATTTAGACGCGATGATCTCGACGTGGCAGTCACCCGCTATTTCTGCAGCAACTGCGGCACTGGGGTAGGGTCAGAAACGCCTAATCGACCAGGCGCGATGATTATCAAGGTAGGCACGCTGGACGACCCGTCGATATTTGCGCCAACGGTAGCAATATTTACCTGCGACAAACAGGACTTTCATCACATTCCTGAAGAGGTTTCAGCTTTCGATAAGCGTCCTGGTTAATCGGCTGACGTTAAATTCTTACGTATCCGAAGGATCTAACCAATCGACCAGGTCTACTCGTCCCTGCGACGCGCAACGGCGTCGGCGACAACACATAAAACTTCAAACATCATAGTCGCCCCGGTCAGAGCCGTATTGCCGCTTGGATCAAACGGCGGCGCAACCTCCACAACATCGCCGCCGATTAAGTTTAATCCCTGGCATCCACGAATCATTAATTGAGCCTCAACGGTGCTAAATCCCCCAACCTCAGGCGTTCCTGTGCCTGCCGCGTAAACCGGGTCAAGTCCGTCAACGTCAAAAGTAAGGTAAGTCGGTGCATCGCCTGCAACTCGCCGAATTTCGTCGATTACAGATTTGACCCCCATCTCATAAAACTCCTCCATGTAGATGACCCGCATACCTGTGTCATGACTAAACTTCCACTGATCGAGATCGTTGAGCGACCCTCGAATTCCGATTTGAATGGTGCGCTTTGGATCAACCAATCCTTCCTCGACTGCTCGACGAAACGGCGCCCCGTGATGAAATTTAGAGCCAAGATAATCATCTCCGGTATCGCAGTGCGCGTCAAAATGAACCAGACCGACGGGCTGGTCAGACGCGATGGCCCGAAGGATTGGCAATGTAACAGAGTGATCTCCCCCGGCTGATATGGGCACGATCCCCGCCTGATGAAGCTCAGCATAAAACGATCGAATTTCATCAAGGCTTTTTTCCAATTCAAAAGGCGACTGCACCCAGGCATCACCCACATCTGCCACCGAGCAAAGATCATGAGGGCCGATACCGCTGGCCTGATTGCGTCGCCGCATCAAGCTCGACTGATTCCTGATTTCCCGAGGCCCATGTCGAGCACCTGTCCTATTGGTTACGCCGCCATCGAATGGAACCCCCACAAGACCGATCTCGAGCCCTTCTAAATCTTCTCGATAAGGCGCTCGCATAAAAGTTGGAAGACCGGTATACCTTGGACGTTGAATCGGGTCGTTGTAAGCCTCGTACTGGAACATGGAATCTCCGTTTTTGATTTTGGGCTGGTGCATTACCGAGAGTCGACGTTTTAAAGGTCAACTCGGACAGCGTACTATAAATCGGAGAGCCATTAACATGTCAAGAACTAGTGCATAATGCCGTAATAAATAAGGAATCGCCCTTCGCAAATGGCAGCTGAGAGCCCACACTTTGAGTACGCCGTCACACTGCTTCGAAATCTTTTCGACGCTGCCGTCGAGAGCGCCTACCCTGGCCGTGAGCTGGCGGAGCTTTTACCTGAACCACCTCGCGGGAAAACAGTTGTTGTTGGGGCCGGAAAAGCCGGCGCGTCGATGGCTCAAACGCTTGAAAAATCGTTGGGGTCAATCGACGACAGCTTGATCATCGTCCCTCAGGGGCATAGCCTAAAAACCGAGTCGATTAACATCATCGAGGCAAGTCATCCTGTGCCCGACAGAATAGGCCTTGAAGGTGCCATTCATATACTTGAGATGGCTCGCTCTCTTAAGTCAGATGATCTGTTGCTCTGCCTATTATCGGGCGGAGGAAGTGCGTTACTGAATCTACCGTTGCCAGGAATTGCTCTCGCTGAAAAACAAGCGATCACCAGAAGTCTTCTCAGTTCCGGCGCAACAATTAATGAGATAAATACCGTCCGCAAACATCTTTCCGCAATAAAAGGTGGCAGGCTGGCAGCCGCGTCATATCCAGCTTCAACATTTACCCTGGCGGTATCAGATGTCCCCGGAAATCATATCTCGACTATCGCTTCAGGCCCCACAGTAGGAGATCCCTCAACGTGTGCCGAAGCAAGTGACGTTCTGGATCGATTCTCCATCGCGGTCTCCCCCACCATCCGTCGCATCATGCAATCCGATCAGTCAGAAACGCCAGCGCCAGATGACCCCGCGCTGCGGTTTTCCCGATATGCGGTGGTCGCTGGACCCGGCAAAGCGCTTGGAGCAGCATCGAATCGTGCCAAAAATTGCGGATTCAATGTCATTAATCTTGGAGATCAGGTAGAGGGTTTGGCGGCAGAGATTGCAAAGCATCACGCACATTTGATCCGTACGGAGAAACTTTTTGAGAATAATCAGCGAACCCTGCTACTTTCAGGGGGTGAAGCGACAGTTCAGATCACGGGAGAGGGATCAGGGGGTCCCAATCAAGAGTACCTGCTCGCGCTGGCAATTGAGCTAAATGGGCTTGAGAACCTTTTTGGCATCGCCTGTGATACCGATGGCATCGACGGCGCAACGACGGCAGCTGGAGCGGTGATTACGCCCTCCACACTTTCCCGCGCCGCGGAACGCGGAATAAATCCAAAGGATTGCCTCGAAAACAACGACGCGGGCTCCTTTTTTACCTTACTCGATGATCTCGTCACAACGGGTCCTACCTATACAAATGTGAATGACTTTCGTGCGATCGCCTATATTCCTCATTCCGATTGAACTAAAATTGTGTTTTAGATTTTTGGATAAATTCTTGTGGGAAAACGGTTAAGTAAAATTTATACCCGGACGGGAGATGATGGCACCACGGGCCTGGGGGACGGTAATCGAGTCGCTAAATGCTCAGCAAGAGTAGAAGCCATGGGTCAGGTCGATGAACTTAACAGTCTTATCGGGTTAATGCTGACCGAGCAACTCCCTGACGATATTCGAGAATGTTTGGTTTCGATCCAACATTGCCTGTTCGATCTTGGGGGAGAATTAAGCCTCCCAGGATTCACGCTAGTAGAGTACGAGCGAACCATCGAACTCGAAAAGATGCTTGACACTTTAAATGAATCTCTAGCACCCCTCGAAGAATTCATTTTGCCAGGTGGAACGCGAGCGGCATCATTGTGTCACGTTGCAAGAAGCGTGTGCAGAAGGGCAGAACGAGCGCTATGGTTGATCAAGGACGATCATTCTGTTGGGAATCCATCCCGTCAGTACATTAATCGCTTGTCCGACCTCCTTTTTGTCATGGCACGAAGTCTCAATCAATCCGCCGGAGAATCGGACATCCTTTGGAAGAGGCAACCATCATCCGATAGCGCTAACCAAACCTGAGGAACACGCTAGCAGTTATGCCTCTTCAACTGACATCCTAGCCAATAGTTGGCGTAGATGACTCCAGTCAAACCGGGGGCCAGGATCTGTTTTTCGGCCAGGTGCGATGTCCGAATGACCCACAATTCGCGCATTGGAAATCGATGGATAGGCGCTTTGGAGCGCCCAGATTAGGGAGGCAAGCGCCGTATACTGTGGCACCTCGAATGCAGTATCGTCGGATCCGACGAGCTCAATGCCTACAGAGAAATCATTAACCCGATCTCGGTCATTAAGACTGGAAACTCCAGCGTGCCACGCACGCCGGGTCACGGGGACAAATTGGGCAAGCTTACCTGCTCGGTCGATCAAGAAATGAGCGGAAACCTTTGAAGACTTTATAGTCGTATAGTACGGATGGGCAGTGATATCGAGACAGCCAAGAAACAGGTCCTCGATCGCATCCGTCCCAAATTCTCCAGGGGGAAGCGCGATAGCGTGGACCACAACCGCATCTATTCCACAGCCAACCGGTCGATCATCGCAATGGGGGGAGCATAAACATGTCACGCCCGGGATCAGGCCCGTTTCTAGATCAACGCCCCAATTGGGTATTTCCACGGCGCCCTATAAAACGATCAACGAAGAGTTGGAACTGATCCGTTAATGATTAATCCGACTCAGGAGCGCTCGATCTAAGACTCAGTCGCTTCTTCAGTCGGAATATCTAGTAGCTGAACATACGCCATCGGGGCGTTGTCACCAGCCCGGGGACCACATTTCAAAATTCTCGTATAGCCACCCGGCCGATCTTGGAATCGTGGGCCCAAACTATCAAAAAGCTTAGACACAGCGTTTCTATCTCGAAGTCGTGCGTAAGCCAGGCGACGGTTGGCTACAGTCGGTTTCTTGGCCAAGGTGATCAACGGCTCCGCAACTCGACGCAGCTCTTTTGCTTTTGGCAAAGTCGTTTTGATCTGCTCGTGTTCAAATAAAGACGCCGCCATGTTTGCAAACATTGCCTTACGGTGACTGGAATTTCGCCCGAGGGCGCGTCCGATTTTATGATGGCGCATGGCCGACTCTCCAATTCTTAATGCAGGTTATCGCGTTTTTCGCGCTGCAGGGATGCGGGTGGCCAGTTCTCAAGTTTTACGCCCAGAGAAAGACCGCGCGTCGCGAGCACGTCTTTGATTTCTGTTAAAGATTTCTTGCCCAAATTAGGCGTCTTTAGCAGTTCAACCTCGGTTCGCTGAATAAGATCGCCGATATAGTAGATATTTTCTGCTTTGAGACAGTTAGCAGAGCGTACCGTTAACTCAAGATCATCAACTGATCGAAGCAGCATTGGGTCGACACGCTCTTCAAGCACTTCCGCGTCGGAATGATCCGACTCTTGAAGCTGAACGAATACCGAAATTTGCTCATGCAGAATCTGGGCTGCTCGCCGAACCGCTTCTTCAGGGTCAATCGTGCCGTTAGTTTCAATCTCCATCACAAGCTTATCCAGATCGGTACGCTGCTCAACTCGAGCATTTTCCACCGAGTACGTTACGCTACGAATTGGACTGTAAGAAGCATCAAGCCTCAAGACGCCTACGCCACGGGTTTCCCCTTCTTCGGCGGTGGGGTCAACAACCTGATAGCCGCGACCATTGCTGACAGTAATCTCCATATTCAACTCGCCGTCCGCAGAAAGGCTAGCCAGAAGATGATCGGGATTTACAACTTCGACGTCATGATCGAGCTGAATATCAGAGGCGGTCACCACTCCGGGTCCCTTCTTTGACACTCTCAATACGGCTTCATCTCGGTTGTGCATCGTAACCGCCAGACTCTTAAGATTCAGCAGAACCGCGATCACATCTTCCTGCGCGCCGGGAACGGTGTCATATTCGTGACTAACGCCTTCAATTTTTACTTCCGTAACGGCCGCTCCGGGCATCGAGGACAACAGGATTCTACGGAGTGCATTTCCAAGTGTATAGCCAAAACCCCGCTCGAGGGGTTCCAATGTCACTCGTGCACGAGTCGTAGTTAAAGCATCCACATTAATCACATTCGGTTGAAGAAATTCTTCTCTAGCTTGCGACATTAAGCATTTACCTCTGTTTAGTTCTTTTAACTGTTCAGGTTCTGAAAAGACATGGCAATCCGCACTATCTTTCTTTTTAATCCAACCTACTTGGAGTAGAGCGCAACAACTAATGATTCGTCGATCTCTTGGGAGAGATCTGCGCGATCAGGTACCGTCTTGAATATTCCCTTAAAATTTTTGGCATCGACATCTACCCAAGGGACAAACCCCATCTGTTCAGCAATCTCGAGCCCAGCTTTTATTCGGAGCTGTCCACGAGAGCGTTCCCGGATGCACACCTCATCTCCAGCTTTCACCTGGTAGGAAGATATATTGACTCGTGAGCCATTGACCATGATGGCGTTATGACTGACAAGTTGCCGCGCCTCAGCTCGGGTAATTGCAAACCCCATTCGATATACGGCGCTATCCAGGCGTGATTCAAGAAGTTGTAAAAGCTTCTCGCCGGTCGCAGCTTTCGAACGCGCAGCCGTGAGGTAATAACTATGGAATTGTTTCTCCATCAATCCATACATATGGCGGAGTTTCTGCTTCTCACGAAGCTGGGTACCATAGACCGTCGCTCTCGGACGTCTTCCGCCCGCTTTAAAGCCGGGCGGGCGATCAAATTTGCATTTGGAATCAAGCGCCCGTATTGGGCTCTTCAGGGAGAGGTCTGTGCCCGCTCGACGTGCGAGCTTGCAAGTGGGTCCGCGATATCTGGCCATAGCTGTTTCTCTTTTTAAACTTTAGACGCGTCTACGTTTTGGTGGACGACAACCGTTATGTGGCATCGGCGTTACATCAGTAATTGAATTAATCTCGAAGCCCAAATTATTGAGCGCGCGGACTGACGAGTCCCGACCCGGTCCTGGCCCCTTGATCTTTACGTCAAGTTGCCGCATTCCGCAGTCCTGCGCAGTCCGCCCTGCAGTCTCTGCCGCAACCTGCGCTGCAAAAGGCGTACTTTTACGGCTCCCGCGAAATCCCGCACCGCCGGAAGTCGCCCAAGATACAGCGTTACCGTGCCGATCCGTAATCGTAATGATCGTATTATTAAACGTCGCGTGGACATGTGCCACGCCTTCAAGGATGTTCTTGCGAACTTTTGCCTTCGTGCGTTTCTTGTTCTGGACTTTTGCCATTCAATCAGTTCCCTTGCTTATTTACGGATGGGCCGTTTTGGCCCTTTTCGAGTTCGAGCGTTCGTCGACGTGCGCTGACCGCGAACGGGTAGTCCGCGTCGATGCCGCATTCCTCGGTAGGACCCCATATCCATCAGTCGCTTGATATTCATTGAAATCTCACGTCGAAGGTCGCCTTCCACCGGTAGACTGGCAACCTCAGACCGAATTCGATCTGCATCACCCTCCGACAATTCATGGACCTTGGTACTGCGTGCTATTCCTGCAGCATCGCAAATTCGTTGGGCAGTTACGCGGCCAATGCCAAAAACTGCAGTCAACGCCACTTCGAGATGCTTGTTTGCTGGTAGGTTAATTCCTGCTATACGTGCCACTGTTTCGCCTCTTGATGTTTATCGAACGTTAGGTTCGAGATCAACCTTGTCGCTGTTTATGACGCGGATCCACACAGATCACGCGAACGCTGCCGTTTCGTCGAATAATTTTACAATTCCGACAAATCTTTTTTACTGATGCTCTTACTTTCATATTTATCTCTCTGACTTTCGCCTTTCTAACTAACGCGGAAGACCCATTCCACCACCCACTAAAGATGATTTTTTCATCAAACTCTCATACTGCCGTGACATTAAGTGCGACTGAACTTGGGACATCATATCCATCATCACAACGACAATAATCAGGAGCGACGTACCTCCAAAATAAAAAGGGACACTCCATTTCACAATTAAAAATTCTGGAATCAAGCACACTACCGTCAAATACAAGGCGCCCGCCAAGGTGAGTCGCGAAACAACTTTATCGACGTAGGCCGCAGTCTGAATTCCCGGTCTAATCCCAGGCACAAAGGCGCCAGACTTTTTTAGATTGTCTGCAATTTCTTTGGGATTGAAAACCATTGCGGTATAGAAAAAGCAGAAAAATAAAATCATGCCTGCATAGACCAGGGTATAAATCGGCTGACCTGGTGACAGGGTAGTAGCAATATCTTTTAGCCATCCCATGCCTTCGCTCTGGCCGAACCAACTTCCCAAGCTGGCTGGAAACAAAATAATACTTGAAGCAAAGATAGGCGGTATCACACCTGCCATATTGAGTTTTAACGGCAAATGTGTTGACTGCCCCGCAATCATTCGTCGTCCTTGTTGACGTTTCGCATAGTTAACGGTAATTCGCCTCTGGCCACGTTCAACGAACACGACAAAGGCGGTGACAAATATTGCGCCAACGAAGAGCGCAAGCACACCAATTGGGGTAAATGCACCCGTTCGGGCCAACTCTAGTGTTCCGGCTACTGCGGAAGGGAGGCCGGCTACGATGCTGCCAAAAATAATCAGTGAAATGCCGTTGCCTATCCCCCGCTCGGTGATTTGTTCTCCGAGCCAAACCAAGAACATCGTTCCAGTGACCAACGTCGCAACTGTCGTGATTTTAAACCCCAGGCCCGGCACCAGGACGACCGCGCCACCTGCGGCTTGTTGCCCTTCGATCGCAATAGCGATCCCAAGACCTTGGAATGTCGCTAGCAATACAGTGCCGTATCGAGTGTATTGAGTTATTTTACGTCGCCCAGACTCACCTTCTTTCTTAAGCGCTTCCAACTTTGGAACTACTGACGTCATCATTTGAATGATGATCGATGCCGAGATGTAAGGCATCACGCCTAGCGCAAAAATTGACAGGCGCTCAAGCGCACCACCGGAAAACATATTAAAAACGTCGATAATCGAGCCGCGGGTTTGCTCGAATAAGGCCGCCACCGCCGTTGGATCCACGCCCGGAATCGGAATATGCGTACCCATACGGAAAACGACCATCGCGCCAAGGACGAACAAAATCCTCTGACGCAACTCGGTCAATTTTCCAATGGATGCTAAGGGAGACGCTGCCATAAGATTAGGCCTCGACCTTTCCTCCCGCTTGTTCGATCGCAGCTCGCGCACCACGAGTGACGCTAATTCCACGCAAGACGACCGCGCGCTCGATACTGCCAGACGCAATTACCTTCGCCCGAATGGCATCATGTCGAATCACCCCAGCTGATTTGAGAATTGCGATATCGATCTCTCCGACTTCAATATTTTGGAGCTCGTGGAGGCGGACCTCTGCCACCTTTGGACGGAGAACAGATCGAAACCCTCTTTTGGGTAGACGACGCTGTAATGGCATTTGGCCGCCTTCAAAACCCACTTTATGAAAACCGCCAGATCTCGATTTCTGACCTTTCACACCGCGTCCGGCTGTCTTTCCAACACCCGACCCTGTTCCACGACCAACACGCTTACTTGCTGGTCGTGAACCTTCTGCAGGTTTGAGTTCGTTTAACCGCATTTTAATTTTCCTCAACGCGAACAAGGTGCGAAACCTTGTTAATCATTCCCCTGGTACAGGGAGAATCTTCTACTTCTACGGTTTGATGCAAACGTCTCAGGCCAAGGCCGTTCACGCAAGCCAGTTGCCGCGCACCTCGTCCAAATTTGCTCTTAACCAGCGTTAGCCGGATACGTTTTTCAGCCATCTTCGGATTCCTTTCCTCGAATTTCTTCAACCGTCTTCCCACGTCGAATCGCGACCTGTCGAGGGTTTTGCATCCCTACTAAACCTGCCACTGTAGCTCGCGCGACATTAATTGGGTTCGTCGTGCCGATCACCTTAGCCAAAACATTCTTTACGCCGGCAGCTTCGAAGATTGCGCGCATCGTACCACCAGCAATCACGCCGGTACCTTCGGATGCGGGGCGCATGACCACTCGTGCCGCGCCATGTCGGCCAATCGTTGCGTAATGAAGAGTTCCTTTCTTCAGTTTAACTTTGCGCATATTCCTATGCGCTTCATCCATCGCTTTCTGAACAGCGACTGGAACCTCTCTTGCCTTTCCTCGGCCAATGCCTACTCGACCATTGCCATCGCCAACGACTGTCAGCGCGGAAAACCCAAAGATACGACCGCCTTTTACTACTTTTGCCACGCGACGGACGTTGATTAACTGCTCAATAAACCCTTCGCTATCGACTGAAATTTGTTCTGCTTTTGTCGCCATATTCTTTCTCGTTTTCCTATCGACTAGAGCCGTAATCCGCTTTCGCGGGCGGCATCTGCTAGCGCCTTGATTCGACCGTGATATCGAAATCCTGATCGATCAAATGCGACACTCTCAACACCGGCCGCTTTTGCTTTCTCTGCGATTCGCTTTCCAACCTCTGCCGCAGCATTAATGTTACCGCCGTTCTTAATGCTTCCCTTTACCTCGGAATCAATTGTTGACGCGCTGGCCAGAACGCGGCCACCGGTTTGATCAATAATCTGGGCGTAAATATGTCGCGGCGTCCTGAAAACACACATTCGATTCACTCGATCACGAGCAATCTTGGATCGCGTTTTCTTGCCTCGACGTAATCTAGATAACTTCTTATCTTTCATGCTGCTGTATCTCGTTTGCCTTTATCAACTTGAAGGTGTTTTGAATTATTCTTAAATTTTCAACCGTGAACGCACGATTTAGTTTTACTTTTTCTTCGCCTGCTTGCGGACGACGTATTCACCAGAGTAACGAATACCTTTACCTTTATAGGGCTCAGGTGGTCTGAACGCGCGAATCTCTGCCGCAGCCTGTCCCACCCTTTGCTTGTCAGGGCCTTTCAGTACAATTTCGGTCTGGGTAGGCGTCTCTACAGTGACGCCGTCGGGCATTTGATAAACAACGGGGTGAGAAAAACCTAAACTTAGGTTTAGTTTTTGCCCTTGAGCTTGGGCCCGGTAACCCACGCCGATAATCTCGAGCTTTCGCTCGAACCCGTTGGTTACGCCCGCTACCATATTAGAAATAAGCGCACGGAATGTTCCTGCCATTGCCCAGCTATCATTCGAGTGAGGCGCAACTTTTAAAACGCCGTCTAACTGCTCTACAGTTACTTCGGGATGGAGATCTAAAGATAGTTCTCCTTTGGGCCCTTTAATGCTAACAACTGTGGGAGCAACCTTGGCTTCCACACCAGTTGGTAGAGAGATTGGATTTTTAGCAACTCGTGACATTCAACACTCCAGTGTAGATTGCGCCAACTAAAAGACGCGACAAATGACTTCGCCGCCAACACCCGCCGATCGGGCATCCTTGTCTGTCAAAAGACCCTTCGAAGTCGACACCATTACGACTCCCAAGCCACCACGGACACGCGGCATATCATCAGCATTGCAATAGACCCGCCTTCCTGGTCGACTCACCCGCTCAATCATTTCAATTGCGCTTTCGCCTTCCGCGTACCGGAGGGTAAGATTCAACAACTTTTTCACTCCGTCTCCTTCAACTTTGGCATCGCTGATGTAGCCTTCTTTTTTCAAAAGTTCAGCAATTGAAGCTTTTAAATTAGACGCCGGCATAGAGACCGTTTGTTTCCTCGCAGCTAACGCGTTGCGGACGCGGGTCAGCATATCGGCAATGGGATCGGACATACTCATGGGATTACCTTTTTTCTAGAAATTTTTTCTTTACTTAATGTCAGGGCCGAGACGGTCTACCAACTGGCTTTCACAACGCCGGGAGCTTCGCCTCGCATTACGACTTCACGTAACGCGTTTCGCGCAAGACCAAAGCGCCTGAAATAACCTCTTGGCCGGCCGGTCAACGCACACCGGTTACGTTGGCGGGTTTTAGAAGAATCACGCGGTAACTTTTGGAGCTCAATCATCGCTTCCCAACGATCATCATATGACAGCGACTCATCAGTCACTCTTTGTCTAATTTCTGCACGTTGAGCACCATATTGAGCCGCTAGCTTTTTTCGTTTTACTTCCCGAGCAATCATTGATTTTTTTGCCATGACAAATCCTATTTCTTAAGAGGGAAATTAAATCCCCGAAGTAGCGCTTCACCTTCCTCGTTAGTCCGAGCGGTGGTTGTGATGGTGACATCAAGGCCCCGAAGCGTGTCGACTTTATCGTAGTCGATTTCGGGGAAAACAATCTGTTCCTTGAATCCAACGCTGTAGTTCCCACGGCCGTCAAATGCTTTCGCTGACACGCCGCGGAAATCGCGGACCCGCGGAAAAGCAACACCAATCAGGCGATCTAAAAATTCATACATTCGATCTCTTCGGAGCGTAACCTTGCATCCAATTGGCCACCCTTCTCGAATCTTAAACGCCGCGACTGATTTTCGAGCGTTGGTCACAATCGGTTTTTGACCCGCAATCTTAGTCAGATCACCAACCGCTGCATCCATTACTTTTTTATCGGCGACAGCTTCTCCCACACCCATGTTTAGCGTGACCTTTGATATCTGTGGCACTTGCATTACGCTGGAGTAATTAAACTGCTCCATAAGCGCAGGCACGACAGTCTTTCGATAATGTTCTTGCAATCTCGACATACTTTTCTACCTATCAGTAATCAACTTGCGTCGATCATTTCACCATCAGAGCGGAAGATCCTGACCTTCTGACCGTCCTCAAGCACCTTAATACCCACTCGATCCGCTTTCTTACTGTTCGGGTTATACATACCGAGGTTAGAAATCCGAATTGGCGATTCCTTCTCGATGATGCCTCCCGTCTCTCCTTTATTAGGATTTGGCTTGGTATGCTTCTTGACGATATTGACGTTATCCACCAACACTTTTTCGGTGTCAATAACGCGAAGGATTGTTCCTCGCTTCCCCTTGTCCCGGCCTGCCCGGACTATTACGTCATCACCTTTGCGATATTTTTTCATGGCTATTTCCTTAAAGAACCTCAGGTGCAAGCGAGATAATTCGCATAAACCGTTCAGATCGAAGTTCTCGCGTAACGGGGCCAAAAATTCGAGTCCCTACAGGTTGAAATTGGGCATTCAAAAGAACCGCGGCGTTACTATCAAAGCGGATTCGCGATCCGTCCGTTCGACGAACACCATGTTTTGTCCGAACCACTACTGCCTGGTAGACATCGCCCTTCTTAACCCGACTGTTCGGAATGGCTTCTTTAATACTGACCTTGATGATATCTCCCACACCTGCATAACGGCGTTTCGATCCCCCCAGGACCTTAATACACTGAACCCTACGCGCACCGCTGTTATCAGCAACACTGAGGTTACTTTGCATTTGAATCATTTTTCTCTACCAGATAGTTGGCGGTTTTGAGGCTCTTCGGTCCACTACGGTTAAGCGGTTGCCGAAGAATCCTGCTCTGAACGTGAAACCACTTTGACCAAGCGCCAACTTTTAAGCTTGGAAACCGGGCGGCATTCTTCAATGACAACTAAGTCGCCTGTTTTGCACTGATTGTCCGCATCGTGCGCATGAAGGCGAGTTGATCGTCGAATATATTTCTTGTATAGCGGGTGCTTAAACTGGCGCTCCACCACCACAGTGATCGTCTTATCCATCTTCGCGCTCTCGACACTACCCTGCAATGTCCGTGCCCGAGACTGCTCCACGGATGTCTTGTTTTCGCTCATTAGCCAATCCTGCTGATTTCTGTCATTCGCGTTTTGATTCGTGCAATTTGACGCCGAACCACCTTAAATCGTGAGGGATTGGCCAACTGACCAGTGCCTCTTTGCATGCGCAGATTAAACTGCTCTTTACGCAACTCTAAAAGCTCTGTTTTGAGCTCGGGCGCACCCATATCTGAAACTTTTTTATCGGCCATATCGCTTAACCTTACGCCGCCTGACGCTTGACAAATGAGGTCGAAATAGGGAGTTTCGCGCCCGCGAGTCGAAATGCTTCCCGAGCCAACTCCTCTTCTACCCCTTGAATTTCATAAAGCATAGTTCCCGGCTGAACTAGAGCCACCCAAAATTCGGGATTACCCTTTCCTTTACCCATACGAACCTCAAGCGGCTTTTTTGATACTGGCTTATCCGGGAACACCCGAATCCAAACCCGTCCACCGCGTTTGATGTGTCGATTGATCGCACGCCGGGCCGCTTCAATTTGCCTGGCAGTTAAACGCCCTCGGCCGGTACATTGAAGCCCAAATTCACCGAAGCTGACCTTACTTCCACGGACGGCAAGTCCCCGATTGCGGCCTTTTTGCTGCTTGCGAAACTTTGTTCTTTTTGGTTGAAGCATCTAACTGTAACCTTATACAGGAGTGGCGGCCTTAGCACCCTTGGGCGCTTCAATCTCAGAAGCCCCAGGCATGATCTCGCCTTTGAAAATCCATACCTTGACGCCAATAACGCCATAGGTCGTGTGAGCCTCGGAAAAACCATAGTCCACGTCTGCGCGAAGCGTGTGCAAGGGTACCCGTCCCTCCCGATACCACTCAGTTCGTGCAATCTCCGCACCATTTAGCCTTCCGGCGATCATGACTTTGATCCCTTTGGCACCGAGTCGCATTGTATTTTGAACGGCCCGTTTCATCGCCCGACGAAACATGATTCTTTTTTCTAACTGCTGACAGACGTTCTCAGAAACCAAATGAGCATCAAGCTCTGGCTTTCGGATTTCTTCAACCGCCACTTGGACTGGCACATTGTTGTTAAGCGCGAGAATTTCTCTTCGAAGCCTTTCGATATCCTCGCCTTTCTTTCCAATTACGATTCCAGGTCGACCCGTATGGATCGTCACGTTAAGGGTTTCGCCCGCCCGAACTAGTTCAATACGGCTAACCGCGGCGTTAGCAAGCCGCTTACGCAGAAAAGAACGAATCCCCTGATCTGCAACTAGATTTTTCGAATAAGTACTTCCGGTTGCGAACCATTTCGCATCCCAATCCCGAATGACGCCGAGACGAAATCCATTTGGATGTATTTTTTGGCCCATTGACTAGCGTCCTCTCGAGGCTGCGTCACTCACACTTACGGTGATATGACTGGTCGGTTTAATTAGGGGGGTTGCACGCCCTTTTGCGCGGGGCATCCAGCGCTTCATCACTGGACCTTCGTCTACTAATATCTGACTGACTTTTAACTCATCAATGTCAGCGCCCTCATTATGCTCAGCATTCGCAATCGCGGACTCTAGGACTTTGCGGATTAAACCGGCAGCTCTTCGAGGACTGAATTGGAGCAATTCAAGCGCCTTGCCAACTGGCAGATTACGCACCTGATCTGCAACAAGTCGACCTTTTTGAGGCGACAGGCGGACGAATCGGGCGACAGCTTTCACTTCCATTATCTATATCTCTTTAACGTTTTTTCTAGCAGGAACAATCTTGATTACTTTGCTTTTCTATCAGCGATGTGGCCACGAAATGTTCGCGTTGCAGCGAACTCCCCAAGTTTATGGCCCACCATATTTTCTGAAACCAACACCGGAACATGCTGCCTTCCGTTATGTATCGCAATCGTGACGCCTACAAACTCGGGCAGAATCATTGATCGGCGTGACCAAGTTTTGATTGGCTTGCGATTTCCTTCTTCTTTGGCCTTCGAAACTTTTGCCCAAAGAGAGTGGTCGACGAAAGGGCCTTTTTTTACTGAACGGGGCATACCTATTTCTTCCTTCTTCGAATGATCATCGAACTGGTTCGTTTGTTTTTACGGGTACGGAAACCCTTGGTCGGAACCCCTGTTGGGCTCACCGGATGACGCCCGCCTGAGGTTCGCCCTTCGCCGCCACCATGGGGGTGATCGACTGGATTCATGGCGACACCGCGGACGGTGGGTCGAATTCCCCGCCAGCGCTTGGCACCGGCTTTTCCTAACTTCCGCAGGGAGTTTTCTGAATTGCCGACTTCTCCGATGGTAGCGCGACACTCGGCCAAAATTTTTCGGGTTTCGCCCGACCGAAGGCGCATAAGCGCATAAGCACCTTCTCGCCCAAGGTACTGGACCGATGCGCCCGCGGAACGGGCGATCTGAGCACCCTTTCCAGGCTTCATTTCGACGCAATGCACGACAGTTCCAACTGGAATATTCTTGATCGGAAGCGTGTTACCGGTGCGAATTGGAGCATCCAAGCCTGAAGACACCGCGTCATTCACTTTCAAACCCTTCGGGGCAATGATGTAGCGGCGTTCGCCGTCTGCATAGAGGAGTAATGCAATATGGGCACTACGGTTAGGATCATATTCAAGTCGTTCAACGCGAGCAGGGACACTATCTTTGTTCCTTTTAAAGTCGACCACTCGATAGTGATGCTTATGACCACCGCCACGATGGCGAACGGTAATCCGGCCTGCACTATTCCGACCATTACTCGCAGTTTTAGGCTCGGTCAGCGAAGGTATAGAACGCCCTTTAAATAGGTCGGGTGAAACAACCCGCACCATTCCCCGACGGCCGGGAGACGTTGGTTTTTGTTTAACAACTGGCATAACTCAGTATCCTGTGTCCTTACTTCTAAAAGATGTTCATTAAGTTAATGCAAGATCAGCGAATTAATCGCGATCAGGCGCCACCCATAAAGTCGATATCCTGACCTTCAGCAAGCCGGACATATGCTTTTTTCCAGTTTCGACGCTTGCCAGGGGTCTTGCCAAAACGCTTAACTTTTCCGCGAACATTCATAACCTGCACGCCCTCTACCGAAACGCTAAACTGTTTCTCAACCGCCTCTCGGACCTCATTTTTTGTGGCATCCGACAAAACCTCAAATACAACCTGATTGGATAAATCTGCAGCCGAAGTACTTTTTTCGGAGATAACCGGAGAAAGAATAATTTGTTGAAGTCTTTCGGGATTCATTGCAACGTCTCCTCAATCTTGCGGACGGCCGCCTCAGTAAAGATCACGTGCTCACTACCGACAAGACTTACTGGATCTATCTCGCTGGCATGGATAACTTCGACGCCGATGATATTTCGGGCAGATAGCATTACGTTGGCGTCAAATTCAGATGTCACTAACAAGGTTCGGCCCGATAGACCAAGACTCTTCAATGCTTCAGTCATTTTCGAAGTCTTAGGCTGGTCCAATCTGATGTCATCACAAATGAGCACCCGATCTTGACGAACAAGCTCCGAGAGAATTGACCGGACTGCGGCCCGATACATTTTACGGTTTACTTTCTGCGCATAGCTGCGGGTGGATGAAGGAAATGCCCGACCACCACCACGCCAGATAGGGCTGCGGCTTGTGCCGGCTCGGGCGCGCCCGGTACCTTTTTGACGCCACGGTTTTGCGCCGCCACCGCTGACTGCTGACCGATTTTTCTGGGCACTGGTACCCGCTCTGCCTCCGGCAAGATACGCGCATACCACTTGATGAATCAGCGGCTCCTTGTAGTCAGCACCGAACACGGTATCTGCTAGGCTAACGCTTCTATCGCTTGAGCCATCTAGTTTGACAACTGCGTGTTCCACTTTAATTCTTCCTTTCTAATTAACTGCGATTCGAAAAATGCGACTTACGCTTTTGTCGAACTTGTCCCTTTAACCGAGGGCTGGATATAAAGATCAAACCCACGAGGACCTGGCACGGACCCTCGAATTAAGACTAGATTTCGATCTGAGTCCACTCGAAAGATCTCTAAGTTCTGTTGTACCCGTGGCACATTGCCCATATGACCCGCCATTTTTTTTCCTTTGAAGACGCGGCCTGGATCCTGGTTCTGACCGATCGATCCTGGCTTACGGTGTGCTTTCGAGTTACCGTGAGTCGCTCGACCGCCGCGGAAATTGTGACGTCGCATCACCCCCGCGAAACCACGACCAATGGTGGTGCCTCGCACATCTACCTTCTGACCAGCTTCGAAAAGCTCGACAGTGACCTCTGCACCAGGTTGATACTCGTCGGCTACCTCTGAATCCACTCGCACTTCCCAGAGTTTTCGACCTGCTTCCGTTCCCGCTTTTGCAAAATGGCCACGGGCTGCGCTCGTCACTCTTGAGGCGCGGCGAACACCGGTCGTCATCTGAAGTGCAACATAACCATCGGTATCTTCTCGCTTAACCTGCGTTACCCGGTTTGGCTCGACTTGAACCACGGTCACAGGGGTAGACACCCCATCTTCATTGAAAACGCGGGTCATGCCGACCTTTTTCCCAACTAGTCCTAATGACATTCTCTAATACTCCTGAAATCCGCCGGCAGTTAGCCCAACTTAATTTCGACGTCAACGCCTGCTGCAAGATCCAGCTTCATTAGCGCATCAACAGTCTTATCCGTTGGTTCCACAATATCCATAATTCTCTTGTGTACGCGAATTTCAAGTTGATCTCGAGAATCCTTGTACTTGTGAGGTGAACGGAGCAAATTGAATCGCTCTTTTCGGGTCGGTAACGGAATCGGCCCTTTGACGACAGCTCCTGTGCGACGCGCTGTGTCCACAATTTCCAACGCCGATCGATCAATCATTCGATGATCAAACGCTTTCAATCTAATGCGGATCTTTTGGTTACTGACGTTAACTGCCATGCTTACCTTACCTTTATTGTTTTTCAGCTGCTACGCTTAAGTCGCCTTAAGCGATCACCTTCGATACGACACCTGCGCCGACGGTACGACCGCCTTCACGAATGGCGAAACGCAAACCTTCTTCCATCGCGATAGGTGCAATCAGCGTGGTTTTCAGTTTGACGTTATCACCAGGCATGACCATTTCCACACCCTCAGGTAAATTGCACGCGCCTGTGACATCAGTAGTACGGAAGTAAAACTGGGGTCGATAACC
>JABHUE010000156.1 GCA_018672825.1 Pseudomonadota bacterium
GGCTGCAGTCAGGGTGGTTTTGCCATGGTCAACGTGACCAATGGTTCCAACGTTTACATGTGGCTTACTGCGCTCGAATTTTTCTTTCGACACTTTCTGATTTCCTCAACAGTACTTGGTTAACTGGCTTTCTTCATCATCACTTCCGTGACGCTGGAAGGGGCGGGTAGATACTGGCTAAATTCCATCGAGTAAGTAGCACGCCCTTGTGACGCGGATCGCAGGGAAGTCGCATAGCCGAACATTTCCGATAGCGGTACCTCAGCGCGAACAATTTTCCCGGCCGGAACATCTTCCATTTCTGAGATCATTCCTCTTCTGGAATTGAGGTCTCCAGTGACGCCACCCATATATTCTTCCGGAGTAACAACTTCGACGCGCATAATTGGCTCGAGCAGTACCGGTTTCGCTTTTCCGCTTGCTTCACGGAAAGCCTGGATTGCGGCGGCGCGAAAGGCATGTTCAGACGAATCAACATCATGATAAGAGCCGTCATAAAGAGTGACCTTGACATCGATAACTGGATATCCAGCAACAATCCCAGATTCCATCGCCTCAACAACCCCTTTTTCTACCGCCGGGATGTACTCGCGAGGAACGACGCCACCTTTGATCGCATCAACGAATTCAAATCCTTCGCCGCGCTCCTGCGGCTCAACACGCAGATAGACATGGCCATACTGACCGCGACCACCCGATTGCTTTGCATATTTATGTTCTTGCTCAACTGAACCGTTCAACGTCTCACGATAAGCAACTTGGGGCTTACCAACATTCGCGTCGACACTAAACTCACGCTTCATTCGATCAATGATGATTTCGAGGTGAAGTTCTCCCATTCCGGAGATAATGGTCTGTCCTGACTCCTCGTCAGTACGTACCCGAAAAGATGGATCTTCTTGGGCAAGCTTGCCCAATGCGACACCCAACTTCTCTTGATCGCTTTTGGTTTTGGGTTCGACTGCCTGTGAAATTACGGGTTCGGGGAACTCCATCCGTTCCAACGTAATGATCTTGCTGGGATCACAAAGCGTATCTCCGGTCGTTATCGTTTTAAGGCCAACTGCGGCCGCAATATCACCCGCGAAAACCTCTTTTAATTCTTCCCGAGAATTAGCGTGCATTTGCAAAATTCGACCAATGCGCTCTTTCTTTCCTTTTATAGGGTTATAGACGCTGTCGCCGGACTTAATGACGCCAGAGTAAACCCGGAAGAAAACCAATTGACCCACAAAGGGATCCGTCATTATCTTAAAACCCAATGCGGCAAACGGCGCATCGTCAGACGCGGGGCGATCTTCTTCGGTTTTATCGTCGTCCAGGAGTCCTCGAATCGCGGGCACTTCCATAGGATTCGGCATGTAGTCAATAACAGCATCTAGCATTGCTTGAACACCCTTGTTCTTGAATGCTGTGCCGCAAGTCACCAAGACAAGCTTATTAGCAATTGTCAACTGACGTAATGCAGTCTTCAGTTCGTCAGAGGAGAGTTCCCCCCCCTCTAAATACTTCTCCATCAAATCGTCGTTTGCTTCAGCGGCAGCTTCGACCAGCTTTTCTCTTAATTCTTGACAACGATCCACCAGATCGTCGGGGATCTCTCGCTCTTCAAACTTAGTTCCGCGCGTTTCTTCATCCCAGTAGATCGCCTTCATCTTGACCAGATCGACAACGCCTTCGAAATTCTCTTCCGCACCAATTGGAGCTTGGAGGCACACGGGATTTGAGCCCAGACGATCACGAATTTGATCAACAACACGGAAAAAATCAGCGCCCGTGCGATCCATCTTATTAACGAAACACATCCGGGGCACGCTATATTTGTCAGCTTGGCGCCAGACAGTTTCGGACTGCGGTTCCACTCCACCGACGGCGCAAAAAACACTTACAGCCCCGTCTAACACTCTAAGTGATCGCTCAACTTCAATTGTAAAATCTACGTGGCCCGGTGTATCAATTATGTTGATCCGATGCTCTTCGTAATTCTGGTCCATACCGCTCCAAAAGCAGGTCGTCGCCGCAGAGGTGATTGTGATGCCACGCTCCTGTTCCTGCTCCATCCAATCCATTACGGCATTTCCGTCATGGACTTCGCCGATCTTATGGGAGATCCCGGTATAAAAAAGAACCCGCTCGGTGGTTGTCGTTTTTCCAGCATCGATATGCGCCATGATGCCGATGTTGCGATAGCGGTCTAAGGGTGTTTGTCGTGGCACGTTCGATTTCCGTTAGGGTAGTAAGGTATAGAGAACTTTTTCTAAAACCTGAAATGAGAAAACGCTTTATTGGCTTCCGCCATTCGATGCACTTCGTCTTTTTTACGGGCAGCACCGCCGCGTTTATCCGACGCATCCATTAACTCACCAGCCAGACGGTCAGTCATCGACTTTTCGTTCCGCTTCCGTGCGGCGTCGACCAACCAACGCATGGCGAGAGCATTTCTACGACTCGGCCTTACTTCAACCGGAACTTGATAGGTTGCGCCGCCCACTCGACGACTCTTCACCTCAACCACAGGTCTCACGTTCTCAAGGGCCTGATAGAAAACCTGCAGAGGTTCATCTGCACCCCGACCCCCAATCGTGTCCAAAGCACCATAAAGCACTTTTTCTGCGATCGACTTTTTACCGTCCTGCATCATTACATTGATGAATTTGGCAATTGTTTGATCACCAAACTTCGGATCAGGGAGAATGGTCCGCTTAGGGACTTCACGACGTCTTGGCATGAGTTCCGATTTCCGTTTTAAATCTTTGTTTCTAGTTGACGACCCATTTGAGTCGACAACAACGTTTATTTCCCGGCACTGACGTGTAAAACACCACACACAGCGCCGCCCTGACCGCTTCTAGCGATCTATCTATATCAACGGTGAGACAGCTTTATTATTGCTAGAGGTGAAAACCTCCTTCGCAACTTCTGTGATGCCCTTTTACTTCGAGGGTATCTTTATCACCGTGGCCGATCAGCTAACTCGGCCTTTTTTCGGTTTTAGGATCGCCGCCCAAACATCTTGGAACAAACGATCTTTCCCTTTGTTAATTAATCGGACGCTTAGGACTTTGGTCGTTTCGCGCCGTACTTTGATCGCCCTTGTCGTCGCTCCCCTACACCCGATGTGTCCAACGTCCCTCGCACCGTGTGATACCGGACGCCCGGCAAGTCTTTCACTCTTCCACCTCTGATCAGAACCACTGAGTGCTCCTGAAGGTTATGCCCTTCACCACCGATATAGCTGGTGACCTCAAATCCATTCGTCAGCCGTACTCTCGCCACCTTACGTAGAGCAGAGTTTGGCTTTTTGGGCGTTGTCGTATAAACGCGAGTACATACGCCACGCTTTTGAGGACAAGCGGCCAAGGCAGGCACATTAGATTTCTGTGTCTGACGGACTCGCGGTTTTCTAACCAGTTGGTTTGTCGTTGGCATTTTTTATTTAAATTAGTGGGACGGCGACTGTAAATCACAGCCCCGTAGGAGGCCGCGATTCTAGGCAGAACAGCGCTTTTTGTCAACAATCCCTTAAATTTCCCTCATCTCGCAGATATTTTGGTGCGATTTCAAGCAACCTCGGCGGAAGCATCCTCAACCGCCTCTCCAATCCCTTTGAAACTTTCTTCAGGATCGGCCTTCTCTTCACTTGGGCGATCACGCTCCATTCGTCGTCGTCGACGCTCTTCATGGTGCGCAAGGCCAGTGCCCGCGGGGATCAAGCGCCCCACGATGACGTTCTCCTTAAGACCACGGAGATTGTCCACCTTACCCTGCATTGACGCCTCGGTTAGAACGCGAGTCGTTTCCTGAAAAGACGCTGCAGAAATAAATGAATCAGTACTCAGCGAAGCCTTTGTAATTCCGAGCAGCACGGGAAGAAAAGTTGCGGGCTCCTTCTTCTCTGAACTTAGCGCGTCATTTTCTCCCAGAATTGCCGACCGCTCGACCTGATCACCTGGCAAATAACGAGTATCACCCGGTTTATCGATTTTGACCCGACGCAACATTTGTCGAACAATGACTTCGATATGCTTGTCATTTATTTTTACACCTTGTAATCGGTAGACCTCTTGCACCTCGCTCACAATGAAGTCAGTTAACGCTACTAGACCTCGATACTCAAGCACGTCACTCGCCGCAAGAGGGCCTTCCGAAATCACATCACCTTGCTCGACGGTCTCACCATCGAACACACTGATATGACGATCCTTCGGAATAGACATTTCATGGACGGTCCCGTCTTCGTCGGTAATTTCAAGGCGAACTTTAGTTTTCACCTCTTTGCCAAATGAAATGGTGCCAGATGCCTCTGCCAAGATTGCGGGCTCTTTTGCTTTACGCGCCTCGAACAGCTCAGCCACGCGCGGCAAACCACCGGTAATATCCTTGGTCTTTGATCCTTCGAGCGGCACTCGGGCCAGAACAACACC
This sequence comes from Pseudomonadota bacterium, assembly GCA_018672825.1. Classification (GTDB taxonomy): domain Bacteria; phylum Pseudomonadota; class Gammaproteobacteria; order Arenicellales; family UBA868; genus UBA868. The sequence continues at coordinate 4,425 of JABHUE010000156.1, forward strand.
CATGCCAATTTCTTTCCCATCTGTCGCCACAATCGATGCGCCAGGCGGCATCTGGTGCGTCGCTTTGGGCTTGTTTTTCCCATCAACCAATTCGATCGTGGGCTTAATGTCACCCGTTGCGCCACGTCGACTTTTCGGATCAATCACGAGATAAGTAGTGGACCCTGTTAACTCGTCTCCCTGCTCGGTCACTGAGACGCCCTCAACGATATTTTGGAATCGAATTTTCCCGGCAACCTCGTTGATAATAGGTCGAGTATGGGGATCCCAGGAGGCAATTAATTGACCACTTTCAACTTGATCCCCGTCATTTACGGTGACCACTGCGCCATAAGGCACCTTATGGCGCTCTCGGTTAACACCATGCTGATCTCGGATCACCAAGTCACCCGAGCGAGAAACAACGATATTACTGCCGTCCTCACGTCTCACCGAGCGGACTCCAATCCAAGACACCGTACCATCATGATTCACTTCAACCCTGCTGGACCCTGCGGTTCTTGACGCTGCGCCCCCAATATGGAATGTCCGCATTGTTAATTGCGTGCCGGGCTCACCAATACTTTGAGCCGCCATCACCCCTACCGCTTCACCGCGACTCACAACATGTCCTCGAGCTAAGTCACGTCCGTAACAAGTTGCGCAGATTCCGAAGCGGGTCTCGCACGTCACTGCCGAGCGCACTTTAACAAGATTTACATTGTGCTCCTCGAGGAGCTTGACACCAGCTTCATCAATGATTTGACCCGCTGTTAGCAAAACTTCTTGATCACGCGGACTCAACACATCCTTCGAGACCGAGCGCCCAAGTATTCTGTCCTCAAGAGGGATCACAACTTCACCTCCCTGAACAATGGCTTCTCGATCAATACCGTTTTCTGTTTTACAGTCTTCCTCTATCACGACAAGGTCCTGACAGACATCGACCAGTCGTCGCGTAAGGTAACCGGAGTTCGCCGTCTTAAGCGCGGTATCTGCCAGACCTTTTCTTGCGCCGTGAGTTGAGATGAAGTACTCGTTTACGTTCAATCCCTCACGGAAGTTCGCCTTGATCGGCGTTTCGATGATCGAGCCGTCAGGCTTTGCCATCAAGCCCCGCATTCCGGCAAGTTGACGAATCTGCGCATGACTGCCTCGTGCGCCTGAGTCTGCCATCATAAAGATGGAATTAAACGAGTCCTGTTCAATGCTGTCGCCGTCCTGGGTGACAACAGAATCAGACTGGATTTCATCCATCATTTCATTAGCAACTCGGTCACTTGCATGGGTCCAGATGTCAACGACTTTGTTATACCGTTCGCCATCAGTCAAAAGACCTTGACTATGTTGATCCTGGATTGCCTTCACTTCTGCTTCAGCCGAATCCACAATGCCTGACTTACTATCAGGAACCGCCATATCGTCCACCCCGATGGAAACACCGGCTTTGGCCGCCATCGAAAAACCTGTGTACATCAATTGGTCACAAAAAATCACCGTATCCTTCAGGCCAACATCTCGGTAACACTGATTAATGGCTCCGGAAATCTCTTTCTTTTTCATGGTCTTGTTAACAATCGCAAAAGGAAGGCCATCTGGGAGAATCTCTGACAAGAGCGCTCTGCCGGTAGTGGTATCTGTTAACTTAAAGGTCTCAACGGATTCACCTTGGCCAGAAGTTTGGACCTCACGAATTCGAACCTTGATTTTCGAATGAATGGCAATCGCCCCAACATCAAGCGCTCGGCGCACTTCCGAAACGTCAGAGAAATACTTACCTTCGCCAAGTGCATTCACCCGCTCTCGAGTCATATAGTACAGCCCAAGAACGATATCCTGAGATGGAACAATAATAGGCTCACCATTTGACGGCGAAAGCACATTATTGGTGGACATCATTAGCGTCCGAGCTTCAAGTTGCGCTTCGACAGAAAGTGGTACGTGAACCGCCATCTGATCGCCATCAAAGTCGGCATTGTACGGCGTGCAAACGAGTGGATGGAGCTGAATCGCTTTTCCTTCAACCAGCACCGGTTCAAAGGCCTGAATGCCGAGACGGTGCAGCGTTGGTGCCCTATTTAACAACACAGGATGCTCGCGGATAACCTCCTCGAGAATGTCCCAAACTTCCGGTTCTTCCAACTCGACCAATTTTTTTGCCTGTTTGATCGTTGTCGCGAGACCCCGCAATTCAAGCTTGCTATAAATAAACGGTCTAAATAGCTCCAACGCCATTTTTTTGGGCAGGCCGCACTGATGAAGCTTGAGCGTCGGCCCGACCACGATGACTGAACGACCCGAATAGTCAACCCGCTTACCCAGCAGGTTTTGCCGAAAACGGCCCTGCTTGCCCTTTATCATGTCGGCCAATGACTTCAGCTGACGCCGGTTTGGACCCGTAACCGCTTTACCTCGGCGGCCGTTATCTAGCAGGGCGTCAACGGACTCTTGCAGCATACGCTTTTCGTTACGAACAATAATGTCTGGTGCATTTAGATCAAGCAATCGACGCAGGCGATTATTTCTATTGATGACTCTTCGATAGAGGTCATTTAAGTCTGAGGTCGCGAACCGACCGCCCTCAAGCGGCACTAATGGACGAAGATCAGGTGGCAATACGGGTAGTGCCTCCATAATCATCCATTCCGGCTTATTGCCAGAATGCAAAAATGCCTCGACCACTTTAAGGCGCTTGCTTACTTTTTTAGTTTTAGTCTCGGATGTGGATTCCGCAAGATCTTCCCGAAGCTGGACTGAAAGCGCCTTGAGCTCAAGGCTTTTAAGAAGCTCTTTAACAGCCTCTGCCCCCATTCCTGCGTCAAATTCTGAGCCGTACTTTTCTATCGCTTCATAGTACATCTCTTCCGTCATTAAAGAGCCCGCTTCCAGATCTGTAAGGCCTGGATCCGTGACCACGTAGGCCTCGAAATACAGTACCCGCTCGATTTCACGAACCGTCATATCAAGCAGCACACCAAGTCGAGACGGTAAAGATTTTAAAAACCAGATATGCGCGCAAGGACTGGCTAACTCAATATGCCCCATTCGCTCCCGACGTACCGTTGACAGCGTAACTTCAACTCCGCATTTCTCGCAGACAACGCCGCGGTGCTTTAAACGCTTGTACTTTCCACACAGGCATTCGTAATCGCTAATCGGCCCGAAAAGCTTTGCACAAAACAAACCATCGCGCTCGGGCTTGAAGGTTCGATAGTTGATCGTTTCTGGCTTCTTTACTTCGCCAAAAGACCAGGATCGAACTTGATCAGGGGACGCCAATCGAATTCGAATATTGTCAAATTCCTGATCTACCGTGTCGCGTCGTGAAAACTGACTGAAAAAATCTTTCATGTTTTTTCCTTTTATCTTGCCTAGAGCGTGAGAGTCCGAAACTTCAAAACTGGGGAGTTATCGATCTTCCCGTCTCTCAATATTAAGACCGAGTGCTCTTATTTCTTTTTCCAACACATTGAATGACTCAGGAACAGATGCTTCCATTCGGTGATCGCCACGGACAATGTTTTCATACATTTTTGTTCGCCCACCGACATCGTCAGATTTCACGGTCAGCATTTCCTGAAGCGTATAGGACGCTCCATAAGCCTCCAGTGCCCAAACTTCCATTTCCCCAAATCGCTGCCCGCCAAATTGCGCTTTACCGCCGAGTGGCTGCTGGGTAATCAGGCTATAAGGCCCCGTTGAACGCGCATGCATCTTGTCATCCACCAGATGGTTGAGCTTTAGGATATACATATAACCAACGGTTACCGGTCGATCAAAAGGCTCTCCTGTTCGACCATCGATGAGTCGAGCCTGGCCGCTCTCCGGTAGTCCTGCAATCCTGAGCCACTCCTTGATTTCCGATTCGCTCGCGCCATCGAAGACAGGGGTTGCAATTGGCACACCGCCGCGAAGATTCCTGGATAGTTCATCCACCTCACTGTCCGTGAGAGACTGAATATCTTCAGGGTGGTCACCCGTGCCATATATTTTGCTCAGCTGACTTCGTAAATCAGAAGTCTCCGCACCAGCATCTATCATTTCACCAATCTGTCTTCCTAAGTGACTGGCTGCCCAACCCAAATGACACTCAAGCACTTGGCCGACATTCATGCGTGACGGTACGCCTAAGGGATTCAGAACAATATCAACAGTAGTGCCGTCTTCCATATAAGGCATGTCTTCAATCGGCACGATCCTAGAGATCACGCCCTTGTTTCCATGGCGCCCCGCCATCTTATCGCCAGGTTGCAGGCGTCGCTTCACCGCAACGAAAACTTTAACCATCTTGAGGACGCCAGCCTGCAGATCATCACCTTCCTGCAGCTTCTGTCGCTTTTCTTCATACAAATCATCGAATCGCTTCGACTGCACTGTCAGCTGGGCGCGAATTTGCTCAAGACTTGAATTAGCGTCTTCGTCTCGAAGTCGAATCTCGAACCATTTATCCCGAGGCAACGCGTGCAAATAGGATTTTGCTATCTTATCGCCCGACTTTAGATCTCCAGGGCCGCCTTCAGCTACCTGCCCGTTGAGCAATCGCTCGATTCGGTCATAGGTATCATCCTCAACAATCTGATACTGATCCTGTAGATCCTTCTTGATGCGATCAAGTTCCTGCTCCTCGATAGCAAGTGCTCGAGGATCTTTATCAACACCATCCCGCGTAAATATCTGCACATCAATAACAGTGCCGGATGTGCCGGATGGCATTCTCAACGAGGTATCTTTTACGTCAGAGGCTTTTTCGCCAAAGATTGCTCGCAATAACTTCTCTTCGGGCGTTAACTGTTGTTCACCTTTTGGGGTGACCTTGCCCACAAGAATATCGCCGGGATTCACCTCGGCTCCGATGTACACGATTCCTGACTCATCGAGCCCGGAAAGTGCCGACTCGCTGACATTTGGGATGTCGCGGGTTACGTCATCAGAGCCCAGTTTTGTATCACGGGCGGTGCAAGTCATCTCCTCAATATGAATTGAAGTATAGACGTCGTCCTGCACGAGGCGCTCGGATATCAGAATCGAGTCTTCAAAGTTATAGCCGTTCCAGGGCATAAATGCGACAAGAACGTTTCGGCCCAGCGCTAATTCACCCAAGTCCGTCGAGGGACCGTCTGCAAGAACATCCCCCGCAGCAATCTTGTCGCCAACTGAAACCAGGGGACGCTGATTGATCGTTGTGTTCTGGTTTGAACGGGTGTACTTAACCAAATTATAAATATCAACACCCGAATCTCCCGCTTCAACCTCTTTATCGTTGACCTTAACCACGACACGGGATGCGTCGACCGCATTCACAATTCCGCCCCGAGTGGCAACAACCACTACCCCAGAGTCAGAAGCCACGGTACGTTCGATTCCAGTACCCACTAACGGTTTTTCACTTTGAAGCGTAGGGACCGCTTGACGTTGCATGTTCGAACCCATCAAGGCCCGGTTGGCGTCGTCATGCTCGAGAAATGGGATTAGCGCTGCCGCAACAGACACAATTTGCGACGGTGCGATATCCATGAACTCGACACTTTCAGGCGTTGAGAGCGTAAATTCATTGTGATGCCGGCACGAAACGAGCTCATCCGTCAAAACACTTTTACTATCAAGCGCTGCGTTAGCCTGCGCAATTACGTAGTCGCCTTCTTCGATGGCCGTAAGATAAACGAAATCATCTTTCACTTTTCCATTAACTACTTTTTTATAGGGCGTCTCAAGAAAACCGTATTCATTGGTCCGCGCAAAGATAGCCAGCGAATTAATCAGACCAATATTCGGGCCTTCTGGCGTCTCAATAGGACATACTCGTCCATAGTGGGTTGGATGAACATCGCGCACTTCAAAACCTGCTCGTTCTCGGGTCAGACCGCCGGGGCCTAATGCTGACACGCGACGCTTGTGTGTAACCTCTGATAGCGGGTTCGTCTGATCCATAAACTGCGACAGCTGGCTCGATCCGAAAAATTCTTTAATAACAGCCGATACTGGCTTCGCATTAATCAGATCCTGAGGAGTCAGATTCTCAGATTCAGCCATCGACAAACGTTCTTTAACCGCTCGCTCTACGCGAACAAGTCCAATTCGAAACTGATTCTCCACAAGTTCACCAACCGACCGCACTCGTCGATTGCCTAAATTGTCGATATCGTCTGTCTCGCCATGTCCATTTTTAAGCTCAACGAGCGTTCGCATCACATCGACGATGTCATGCTGGCTGAGGATGCCTGGACCTTCATCAGTTTGACGAGACAAGCGGCGGTTCATCTTCATCCTGCCGACTGCTGATAAGTCATAACGATCGGTATTGAAAAATAGATTTCGAAACAAAAGATCTGCCGCATCTTTTGTCGGCGGCTCACCGGGGCGCATCATGCGATAAATTTCAACTTGGGCTTCCAAAGCCGAACGGGTATCATCCTGTCGCAGCGTATCTGAGATATAAGGGCCCTTATCCAGATCATTGGTGTAAATAATCTCGAAAGACTCCACGCCAATCTCTCGAAACTTTTCTAGGAGTTCAGCTGTGATTTCATCGTTTGCTGAAGCCAACACCTCTCCTGTCTCCATATCAACGAGATCTCGTGCCAGCGCCCTTCCATGAAGATAACTATCCGGGACCCCAAGAGATTTCATGCCTGATTTCTCAAGCTCTTTAATATGTCTCGCCGTAATACGCTTATTCGCCGCCACAACTGTCTTTCCAGTTTTGGTCTTAAGGTCAAAATCAAACTCTTGGCCGCGCAAACGCTCTGCGACTAAGTCGGTCTCCGCTGACTCTGGGAGCAGGGTGACACGATCATTATCAAAAAATAGACTCAGGATTTCCTCGGCAGAATAGCCGAGTGATTTTAGAATGATGGTGGCAGGCAGCTTTCTTCGGCGATCTATTCTGACGAACAGTAAATCTTTCTGATCAAACTCAAAATCGAGCCAAGATCCGCGATAGGGAATCACCCGCGCATTAAAAAGAAGTTTTCCGGAAGCGTGGGTCTTACCCTTATCGTGATCGAAGAACACACCCGGGGAACGATGTAACTGAGACACAATGACACGCTCCGTGCCGTTGATGACAAAAGTCCCGTTATCCGTCATCAAAGGCATCTCGCCCATATAGACTTCTTGCTCTTTTATATCTCTCAGCGTTTTTGCACCACCTGATTCACTCTTATCAAAAATGATCAAGCGAAGGGTTGCATGAAGGGGAGCCGAGTACACCATCCCGCGTTGCTGACACTCACGAACATCAAAACGAGGAGTTTCCAGACGGTAGCTTACAAAGTCCAACGACGCAGTGCCGTTATAACTCTCGATCGGGAAAACCGATTTAAAAGCCGCTTGCAATCCCTGATCAATTCGCTGAAGAGGAATGACACCCTCTTGAAGCAGCTTCCGATACGAGGCCTTCTGAATTTCAAGAAGATTCGGGATCGGTTCAGAAGATGATTGGGAACTGAAACTCTTACGAATCCGTTTTTTTTCGGTAAAGGTATAAGCCATGCAGACCTCTCAGCGCAATTTAAATGAGAGCGTTCATCGCAAGATGACTAACGCTCAAAACGAACCGTAGAGCCAACCCGCTTGAGGTCGACTCTACCGCCCTATTCGTCAACAACTCGACTCTACTGAAATCAGCAGAAATTAAAGTCAAATGCTATTTGACTTCGACAGTACCGCCTGCTTCTTCGAGCTGTTTCTTTATATCTTCTACTTCGTCTTTGCTGATGCCTTCCTTGATTGCAGAAGGAGCAGACTCGACAAGATCTTTAGCCTCTTTAAGTCCCAACCCGGTAATGGTTCGAACCACCTTGATCACGCCAACTTTTTTATCGCCAAAACTTGTTAGGACAACGTCAAATTCTGTTTTCTCTTCAACTGCGCCTGCATCTCCAGCGGCACCGCCTGCTGGAGCCGCAACCGCTACCGCTGCTGCTGCAGACACACCGAATTTCTCTTCCATGTCTTTAATCAGTTCAGACAGATCAAGGACGGACATCTCCGCCACTGCGTTCAATATTTCTTCGCGATTCATTTTTATTTTCCTTAACTTAAGATTTTCGTAGCTTGAGCGCTCAACCAGATATCACGCGGCCTGATCTTCAGGGCGACTGTCACGAACAGCCGCAAGCGTGCGCACAAATTGTGAGGGAATTGCATGGAGCGTCTGGGCCAATTTATTCATCGGAGCCGCCATAGTGCCAACCAGCATCGCGAGCAACTCGTCACGTCCTGGAAGTTTTGCTAATGCCTGAATCGCCGAAGCATCCAAAAGGTCGCCATTCATTGCGCCCATTGTTATCTTCAGTTGATCATGCTGCTTAGCAAAATTTGCAACTACTTTGGCCACTGCAACAGGATCCTCAGATGAGGAAATCACTACAGGTCCGACAAAATGATCGGATAAACACTCAAAGTCCGAATCTGCAACACAGCGCTTGGCAAGAGTATTCTTAACCACTCTCACGTCAACGCCAACATCTCGGGCCGCGCCTCTTAACTCAGTAATTTGTGCAACGGTAAGCCCTCGATACTCGGCTAGAACAGCAGCTTGGGCGACAGAGAATACCTGTGTCACCTCATCCACTACAGCCTTTTTCTGATCAATACTTAGGCTCATTTCGCACTACTCCTTACTGTTTACACCTTGGTGTCCTGACCCTGAAAATCTTGGATCGGGGGCACCGCCTGCGCAGGCCACTTCCGTTATTAAGCGATCTCAACAACAAATATTAAGATCGCGCCTGCGGTCTTCGACGAACCAAAGGAATTATCAGAAACAGCATCTTAGATTCCCGGCCCCTCAAAAATTACGAACTAACTAACAACTGACGTACGATCGACCTTGACGCCTGGGCCCATCGTCGTCGACAGCGTTAGCCTTTTTAAATACTGACCTTTTGCTGAGGAAGGTTTAGCCTTATCCAGCGCCTCTACCAACGCTAACAAATTTTCTTTCAGCGCATCTGTTTCGAATGATGCTTTGCCAATCGGACAATGAATAATTCCTGCCTTATCGGTTCGAAATTGAACCTGACCTGCTTTCGCATTAGTAACTGCTTTTCCGACATCTTGCGTCACGGTACCCACTTTTGGATTAGGCATTAGACCGCGAGGTCCTAATATTTGGCCCAGCTTTCCAACGACCCGCATCGTGGCCGGCGTCGCGATACAAACATCAAAATTGATCTCGCCTCCTTGAACTGCCTCAGCTAAATCATCTAGTCCGATAACGTCTGCACCTGCTTCCTTGGCAACTTCTGCATCACTTCCCTCTGCAAAAACCGCTACGCGAACAGTTTTACCCGTTCCTTTCGGTAATACAGTTGCTCCCCTGACATTCTGATCCGATTTTTTTGCGTTTACACCAAGATTGATACTAACGTCTACAGTTTCGTCGAACTTAGCGGAGGCCATTTTTTTAACCAGCGCCAAAGCCTCATCGACCGCATAAAAACTCCCTTGACCGGTTTGTTCCGCAGCCTGCCGGTAACGTTTTCCTCGAAAAGTCATCAAACGCCCTCCGTCTCAATACCCATACTGCGGGCACTACCAGCAATAATCTTTACCGCCTGATCCATATCATAAGCACTTAGATCAGGCATCTTCGTTTTGGCAATTTCCTCAAGTTGCGCGCGGCCGAGCTTGCCAACTTTATTTTTATTTGGCTCACCGCTTCCTTTTTCTAGCCCTGCTGCCTTTCTTAACAAAACAGATGCAGGAGGCGTCTTTTTGATATAGGTAAAACTTTTATCCGAATAAACCGTAATCACCACAGGAATCGGTAGGCCCGGCTCAATATCTTGGGTGTCGGCGTTAAACGCCTTACAAAATTCCATGATATTGACACCATGCTGACCTAATGCCGGACCGACGGGCGGACTCGGTTTCGCGCCACCTGCAGCCACCTGCAACTTGATATAGGCTTCTATCTTCTTTGCCATTTTTTACTCCGTTGGGTTCAATCGCCGTAAGGCTCCCCTGTTAAAAATACTGCTGTCAAACCACAACCGCTGTTGCGGTAATGGTCAGGCCTTTTCGACCTGACTAAAACTAAGCTCTACCGGCGTTGATCGACCAAAAATAGAGACGGAAACTTTGATCTTGCTCTTCTCAAAATTGACATCTTCAACCGTCCCGCTAAATTCCTTGAACGGCCCATCAATAACCCGAACAACTTCTCCGGGCGCGAACGTATATTTTGGACGCGGGTTGTGGGCGCCATCTTGGACCTGTTGAAGAATTGCCTGCGCTTCCTGATCCTTAATCGGCACGGGTTTAGAACCGGTTCCACCAACAAAACCAGACACCTTGGGCACTGACTTGACCAAATGCCAAGCCTCGTCGCTCATGCGCATACGCACCAGCACATAGCCCGGGAAAAATTTTCTCTCACTGGTTCTTTTTTGGCCGTTTCGCAATTCGACAACTTGCTCAGTCGGTACTTCGATATCAGAAAAATGATCTTCCATTGCGGCTCGACGGATGTACTCACGAAGAGATTCCTGGACGTGCTTTTCAAAACCTGAAAAAGCTTGTATGACAAACCACTGCATATCCGAGACATCACTCTGGAGATCCGATCCACTCTCGGTCACGGCATCTTGATTTATAGATTCAGTCATCAATTTTTATCTCTTATCCGAGGCCAAGCGCCAGATCATAGATCGCCCAAAACGACAGCGCATCAAGAAGCCATAGGTAGATGCCCACAATAAAAACCATCACAATGACGATCATCGTTGATTGAGCCGTCTCTCTGCGAGTCGGCCATACGACCTTGCGTACCTCAGTCCGAGTCGCAACCGCAAATTGCCAAGCAGATCGACCTGACTCGGAAGTCAGTGCAATTGCAGCAGCGCCGATCACACCGGCCACCACTATCAACGCCCGCAAAAGTGCAGACGTACTGCCAAGCGAGTAAAAAGCCGCTAACGCGCCAATAATTACAAGGCCTGATGCAATCAATTTCAGCTTATCCGAAAACATCCTATCGCTCTTATCTAAGTGCCTATTTGGCAGGCCAGGAGGGAATCGAACCCCCAACCTGCGGTTTTGGAGACCGCCGCTCTGCCAATTGAGCTACTGGCCTAATCCTTGAGCCGCCAGCATTACTGCTGACGTCCTTTTTCAGCTGCTACGCTTAAGTCGCCTTAAGCGATCACCTTCGATACGACACCTGCGCCGACGGTACGACCGCCTTCACGAATGGCGAAACGCACACCTTCTTCCATCGCGATAGGTGCAATCAGCGTGGTTTTCAGTTTGACGTTATCACCAGGCATGACCATTTCCACACCCTCAGGTAAATTGCACGCGCCTGTGACATCAGTAGTACGGAAGTAAAACTGGGGTCGATAACC